>NZ_JAVJQN010000104.1:0-38634 GCF_040218245.1 Coleofasciculus sp. E1-EBD-02
CAAACATTACACGAGTGGATTATCTCTATAAATCGTGTTATGCGTAGCGTAAAAAGTTGGATGCCTCCATTCTTCCGGCATCCCGCTATCCCTCCTCACCCTACGAGAGTTGAGGGTGAGGACTCCCGCGAATACGTTGAAACATAAAGGAGCTATCCAGACGTTAGTTAGCTGGATAGCTCTTTTGTATAGCAGAAGGCAGGAGGTAGGCGGCAGGAGTCAGGAGGGGTAGAAGGAAAAAGTATCCCAGGGATAAAGGGGTTTGGGTTATCAGATTTGGTATTACTCGCTATTTTGTATGGGTTTTTTCTCCCCCAGCTCCCAGACGTGCCATGGCACGTCTCTACATTGCTTCCCCAGCTCCCCCCAGCTCCGCTTCATTCACTAGGCGCTACCTGTAAAGGTGACTTCTGGAAATTTTGCCTGAGCTTCATTCATGGGACGATTTTTACCTTCTTCTTGCCAGTAGTTAATCACTTCAGTGGCTTGGTTGAGCAACTCAACGCGATCCATTTCGCTAATCCAATGTTTGGCTTCCAGTTCGTTTTTGATTTGCTCCCAAGCATCGTTCCGGGGCCAGAAAAAGTAGGATGTCAGCGGGCTAGTTCCTTTACCCACGACTTGATCGACGGCGAGTGCCACATTCTCTTCTAACCAGAGAACTTTTAAGATAAATTTAGACAAACAAACCTCCAACAATAGATCAGGTATCTTATACTTAATGTACAATCAATTATTCTACAGGATAGCGAAGGTGAAAGCCCTCGTGATTTATCCGGGGGATAAAACTGCACGGCTTAAGCAACTGAGTTAGTCGTGGGAGTATTTACATTGACAACTTTAAAATCAAGAACAAAATCAAGGTCTAGACTAGCGATTGTCGTTTTCGATATTGATGGTGTCATCCGGGATGTGAGTGGATCGTACCGGAGAGCGATCGCGGATACAGTCGAGCATTTTACCGCCGGAGTGTATCGCCCGTCTTCTGTTGAGATTGACCACCTCAAATCCGAAGGCTTATGGAACAACGATTGGGACGCCTCACGGGAACTCATCTATCGCCACTTTGAGCAGCAAGATCAGGCGCGATCGCAGGTTGCCCTAGATTATGATAACCTAATTGCCTTTTTTAATGCTCGCTACCGAGGTGCTGACCCAAATCATTGGACAGGATACATCTGTGATGAACCATTACTCCTCGAACCCAAGTATCTCGAATATCTAACCTCAGCCAATATTTTATGGGGCTTTTTTAGTGGGGCGACGCGAAATGAAGCACTTTATGCTCTTTCAAAACGTCTCGGTTTGCCATCCCCCGTACTCGTGGCGATGGAAGATGCACCCGGTAAACCTGATCCAACAGGATTATTGGCAGTCGTTAACCAGCTTCAGCAACAGCACCAGATTGAGCAACCATTGCCTACCATCTATGTGGGAGATACCGTGGCAGATATGTACACAGTTAAAGCAGCCAAAAGTCTTCATCCAGATAGAACCTGGGTTGGTGTTGGTGTTCTCCCGCCACATGTTCAGGAAACAGCAGAACGCCGTGAGGCTTATCAACAAACCTTAAAAAAAGCAGGGGCGGCTCAAGTTTTTAGCAATGTTGAGCAGATCACCCCAGAACAAATTCAGCAATTGTTGTGAGCTACCACGTTTCAAGTTGCTTGTCATCCCATCAGGAGATTTTTCCCACACCCTTCATTCTCCACCCAATCTCCTTACACAAAGGAAAACCGTAAGCTATATTAGTATTGCTATATCCGTATTAGCAATTTAGATGCCAATAATAGCATGGTGCATCCCCATAAAAGCAATGAATTTAGACTATGATACTGCCGTGATCATGCTAGCCATCACCTTTCCTTTAGTGATGACTTGGTTGCTAGTTAGTGGCGAATTAGAACTTTGGGCTTATTTGGGTATCTATGGTATCTGTTTGTGGGGACTAGGGGCTTTAAAAAAAGAATAGTGATAACGGGGGCATTTTTCCGCGTTAGTCTGACAAAAAAGGAGTGATATAGCGCTACGCGCTAGGCTTTCTTGCAATAGGCAACACCTCGGACTTCGGCGTGAGCGCTCAGTCGAACGCTTACCTCGGCTTCGCTCGGTAACACGCTCGGTGTGTCTTATGCAATAGTGAAGAAAAACACTTACCTTACAAGGGATTGAGCAATTTAAATTTTTCTTCTTTTGTCCTAACGTGTGTGCATAGTGCTATAAGTAGTCGGACAAAAGAAAACCGTGCTGTATTAAGTTTTGCACATAGCCCTCAACCCCTATCTCCGTCTACTTTGGCGTCAGCCTCACCTATCAAATCAACAGCATAACAGCTTGCTGGAGGGCGTGAATTTATCATCCCCTCAAAATGCTGAAATCCTCATCAAAAGGGGCGTTTACCCCACCGAAGCCATACCCGACTCAATTCAAGCAGAGTAAAATATTAACTAGAGTTAATTGTTTCAAAAGGGCTAAACACAACTATGGACTTTCGCCTCAAGACACTCTTACCTGACTACGAAAAAGCCTTCCTGACCTGTAGCTTACAAAAAGAAAAAGAATCCGAAGTACAGCAAGTTGTTGAGCGAATGAAGGATCTGCGACAACACTATGAAATCGTTGAACAAGCAACAGGCATTCCGTGGTGGTTTGCAGCGGTTATTCACTACAGTGAGTGGAACCTCCGCGAACCTGACTTATTTGTGAAGAAAGTGACAGAAATTTTATTGGCTAAGGAGTTCCATAAAGCCCGAACTCGCACTCTCGGTGCTTATCTGTGGGGGTTTGACTTGTGGAATGGATTTAGACATGGAGTTGGAGATCAATCCGAGTGGGTTTGGGGTGGTACTACTGTTCTGAAGCATCCATCAACCACCATTGGAGCAGCGGCGATTGTTTACTATCTCCAATCCCAGAAAATTATTGATATCCCTAAACCGGGAACAGGCATTAAAATAAAGATTTTATCCGATACAGTATTTAAAGCCCGACCGGATCAATCATTTCGGCTCAAACCAGAAGAAAAAATCACGGTAAAAGGGGGTACTCGCCTGGAAATTATTGAGGATGATCCCTCTGAGGGAGGACACGTCAAAGTCCTGTTACCGGATGGGGTTTTGTTAGGGCAGAATAATCAGAGTGATTGGTATGTTTTCAAAGAACATATCGAAATTCAGGGAACGGAACCGAATAATCGCCCCAGCGATAAAGCAGAAGAACCCGAAACTAAAATTGCTTCACCCAATAAAGGACGTCCTATCACCGTACCCAAATTAGGAACAGTCTATCTGGGAAATCCAATTCTCGAAGGTGGACACTTTAGTTGGGCGGAAGCGACAATGAATGGCTCAAGGATTCCCGTTAATAATGAGGTGGTTGAGGGGATTTTGAGAGTGGCTCATGTGATGGAAGAAGTGAGAGAATATTTGGGCGCTCGTCCGATTACTATAAATTCTTGGTATCGTGATCCAGTAACTAATCGTAAAGTCGGAGGGGCAACAAAATCCAGGCATTTAGTTGGTGATGCTGTGGATTTTGTGGTTCAAGGGATCTCTCCACCCCAAGTTAATCAGCGCCTAGAATCCTGGTGGGGAAGTCGGGGTGGATTAGCCAGTGCTAGCTGTTTTACCCATATTGATGTGAGAGGATATCGTGCTCGGTGGAGCTATGGATTTTGAGCTAATGCAGCTCGGCAAAATACTTGAGCAGCTTCGTAGATACGATGAAGCAGGGGGAGCAGAGGGAGCAGGGGAAGCGGGGGGAGCAGGGGGAGCAGAGGGAGCAGAGGGAGCAGAGGGAGCAGGGGGAGCAGGGGGAGCAGAGGGAGCAGGGGGAGCAGAGGGAGCAGGGGGAGCAGAGGGAGCAGGGGGAGCAGGGGGAGCAGAGGGAGCAGGGGGAGCAGAGGGAGCAGGGGAAGCGGGGGGAGATATTAGCTGTTCAGTTATTTCTGCCTTCTTGCACTAAGTCCGGAAGACCCGTTTTTTTTACACTATGATTCGGTAGCGGAGGGTTAGTCGATAGCGATACTATATTCGTCATCTGTCCTTTGGTTCATTAGGCAACCGCCTCGTATTGTTGGGACTCCGTCTCAACTTGCCGGAGAATCTCCATGGCTTCGGGTAGAGTCTCGCAGCTATAATTCGCTTTGAAGTGAAAGGGGCGAACGCGAGAGTCGGTCTGCACAGCCGATTCCCAGATGCTCAGTTTGATCGGTTTTTTGGGATTGTTGGTGGCACTAATGGAGTATTGAACCATGGCAGTGCTTCTTTCTACAAAAGGTCGATAGTATCGCAGTACAAACTCAGGAGACTTTTTCTCTCCTTACTAAATTATGAGGCAAAACCAGGCTGGAATGTTCCCTCTAAGTGAGGATTTGCCGGAAAAAACAGCAAGGATGAAGGCAAACCTGGGTTTTATCCTTCATCCTTGTCCAATCTTGCCAAAACCCCTAGTTTCTGGCGTTACTGAACTGGACTTAACTCCCGTTCTGCTACCGCATCGGGATTGGCTTCTGGGGTATCTTCCTCCGAGGGTGGCACGACTTGCCAGAATTTCGGTAAGAAGTCCGACCAATTTGCCAGAATTGTCTTGGCTTTAGCACTGTTGGTGCGGTCAACATGGGCTTGTATTAGGGCTTTTAGCTGCTGTTCCCCAGCCGATGTGGTCACCCGTTGCATCTTCACAATTTCGGGGTTGACTTTTGCCGGGAAGTTGCCATCTTCATCTAGGAAGTAGGCTAATCCGCCTGTCATCCCTGCACCGACATTGCGCCCAACATGACCTAAGACTACAATCACACCGCCTGTCATGTATTCACAGCAGTGATCGCCAGCGCCTTCAATCACGGCTTGACCTTTAGAATTGCGGACGCCGAATCGTTCACCCGCCCAGCCATTGGCAAATAATGTACCGCCTGTGGCACCGTAGAGGCAGGTATTGCCGACAATTACGTTTTCGGCGGGGTTGTAGGTGGCATCAGTGGGAGGCGTGATGATAATTTCACCCCCATGCATTCCTTTCCCCACATAATCATTGGCTTCCCCAACCAGGTTGAGGGTGATTCCGGGCAAATTGAAGGCACCAAAGCTTTGTCCGGCTGCACCCTTAAAGTTGAGGGTAATTTGTCCTTCAAAGCCAGTATTGCCGTATTTTTTGGCGATCGCACCCGCTAGACGTGCGCCAACCCCTCGGTCAGTATTGAGAACCGCGACATCTTTGGTGAGGGAGGTTTGGTTGGTGATGCAGGCTTGAATCTCTGGATCAGCCAGGAGTTGATCATCAAGAACGGGTCCATTACTATGAACCTCCTCATGGTTGAGGAACGACCGATCGCGACTTGTATCGGGTAAATCGGTTAAGCATTTCACCGATACGGTGGATGTCTTGGTTAACGCGATATCCTCACGTTGTTTGAGTAAATCCGCCCGACCGATTACCTCGTCTAACTTACGATACCCTAACCGTGCCAAGAGCGATCGCACTTCTTCGGCGACAAAGTAGAAGAAGTTAACCACATGATCGGGGATTCCGGTAAACCGCTTGCGTAAATGATCTTGCTGTGTCGCTACGCCAACCGGACAGTTATTCGTGTGACAAATCCGCGCCATGATGCAGCCTTCCGCAATCATCGACACCGAACCAAAGCCATATTCTTCCGCGCCCATTAACGCCGCCATCACCACATCCCAGCCAGTTTTGAAGCCACCATCTGCCCGTAAAATCACGCGATCGCGCAGTTGATTCGTCATCAGCACCCGATGGACTTCGGTGACACCCAACTCCCAAGATACGCCCGCGTGTTTAATCGAACTTAGGGGAGATGCGCCCGTTCCGCCATCATGACCGGAAATCTGGATCACATCAGCATTTGCCTTCGCCACACCTGCTGCGATCGTACCAATGCCAATTTCTGCCACTAATTTCACCGACACCTTCGCCTCGGGGTTAATCTGATGCAGGTCAAAAATCAATTGGGCGAGGTCTTCAATGGAATAGATATCGTGGTGGGGGGGTGGGGAAATCAGGGGTACACCAGCTTTTGAACGCCGCAACATGGCAATATAAGGACTCACCTTTTTCCCAGGTAACTGTCCCCCTTCTCCGGGTTTCGCACCTTGGGCAATTTTAATTTCCAATTGTTTGCCACTGATCAGGTACTCTGGCGTCACGCCAAAACGCCCCGATGCAACTTGTTTCGTCGCTGAACTCGCGGTATCCCCATTCCGCAGTCCTTTAAGATGGGGCAATGTAGGCGAATTCCCCTGATTATCCACATCATCCAAGACTTTAAACCGAACTGGGTCTTCTCCCCCTTCACCAGAATTGGATTTCCCACCAATCCGATTCATGGCAATTGCCAAGGTTTCATGTGCCTCCCGCGACAAAGAACCCAAGGACATCGCCCCCGTACAGAAACGCTGGACAATATCCGCGACAGGTTCTACCTCTTCGATGGGAATCGGGGCGCGATCGCTGTTGAAGTCTAACAAATCCCGTAACGCCGTGACCGGGCGGTCTTCCAGGTATTTTTTATAGACATCATAGTGGTCATAAGCGGTTTGTTCGGTATCAGTTTTGCCGTTTCCGTTTTTCACCGACGAACCCTGACCATTACCATTAAAGGATGCCACGGCTTTATGTAACGCCTTTGCCATCTCCGGGCTATTCATGTGATATTCGCCACCGGGACGGTATTGGATAAAGCCAAAGTTTTCCAGTTTCTTACCCGTTAACTCCGGGAACGCCCGTTGATGGAAAGCAATTACTTCCTGTGCCAATTCTGCCAGATTCAAACCACCCAGGCGGGAGGTTGTACCGCGAAAGGCTAAATCTAATACCTCTGCACCAATTCCCAATGCCTCAAAAATCTGCGCCCCTTGGTAAGACGAGAGTAGGGAAATCCCCATTTTGGACAGGATTTTTAATAAACCTGATTCCACCGCCTTACGATAATTTTTCTGTGCCGCTTCAATGGTTAAGGGTTCAATTTTACCCCGATCCATCAATTTCTGCGTCTTGGGATTCGACCACCACTGACGCACCGATTCCAATGCCAAATAGGGATGAATTGCTGAAGCCCCATAACCAATCAAACAAGCAAAATGATGGGTACTCCAACATTGCGCCGTTTCCACAACCAGGGAGGCTTTCATCCGCAATCCGTCGCGAATTAGGTGATGGTGAACTGCCCCCACTGCCAATAGCGGTGGAATATAACTGGTATTTTCTCCGACACTTCCGCCAATTTTATCGCTCAAAATCAGCACTTTTGAGCCAGATTTCACCGCTTGATCGGCTTGGTCACATAATCGGTCAATGGCATCTTTTAGCCCATCCGGACCCGCGCTAATCTCAAATAAGGTGGAGAGTTCTGTGGTGGCAAACCCAGAGGTTTTTACCGCATTTAACTCGGCTTCATTCAGAACCGGGGTTTTCAGTTTCAGCAGTTGGGCATAGTCTGGTTTAGCCTCTAGCAGATTCCCCCGTTGACCCAGTTCCATACTTAAGGACATCACCAGACTTTCCCGCAAGGGGTCAATCGGTGGATTGGTGACTTGGGCAAAACGCTGTTTGAAATAGTCATACAGCAGGCGCGGCTTATCGGAGAGGATGGCTAAAGGAATATCATCCCCCATACAGAACGTGGGTTCTTTCCCTTGAGTCGTCATCGGTTCCAGGATCATATCCAAATCCTCAGCCGTATACCCAAAGGCGGTTTGCTGCTGGAGTAAGGTTTGGGCGTCGAGTTGGGTTGTATCGGTAAACCCTTGAGGGGATAAAACCTGGCGATGCTGTTTCAGCCAGTCTCCGTAAGGTAAACGTTGGGCAACTCGCTGTTTGATGTCCCAGTTTTTGAGAATTTCGTGGTTGGCTAAGTCCACAGCAATCATCTGTCCGGGTCCGAGTCTACCCTTTTCCACGATGTCCGCTTCGGGTAAGTCTACGACGCCAGCTTCTGATCCAACCACCACGTACCCATTCCGGGTGATACTATAACGGGCAGGTCGCAATCCATTGCGGTCAAGGGTTGCACCAACGACTTGACCATCACTAAAGACTAACAGCGCCGGACCATCCCAGGGTTCTTGAACGCCGCTGTAATATTCGTAAAAATCAACAATTTCCGGATGATCCTGCAAATCGGGCTGATTTTTGTAGGCTTCGGGAACCATAATCATCAAGGATTCCAGAGGACTACGACCCGATCGCACGAGTAACTCAAAGATATTATCTAGAGTAGCTGAGTCACTATTATCCGGATCAACCGTTGGCTTGAGGTCTTCGATTTCATTCCCCCATACCGGATGCGATAAATCCGCCTCCCTTGCCCGCATCCAGTTAATATTACCCAGCAGCGTATTAATTTCACCATTATGTCCCAATAACCGCATCGGTTGGGCTAGGGGCCATTTGGGTAGGGTATTGGTGCTAAAACGGCGATGATAAACGGCAAAGGGGCTTTGAAACTCAGGATGTTTTAAGTCCTGATAAAATTCACCCAATACCGCCGAACGCACCATGCCTTTATAGACAATTGTGCGACTCGAAAGGGAGCAAATATATAAATCATCGGACCAATGGAGAGTACCATCCGCTTCTAAAGCGTTACCGATGCGACGGCGGGTTTTATAGAGGAGACGTTCCCGATCATCTTCGCTTTGATTGGGGCAGCTAACAATAACTTGCTCAATGTGCGGTTGATTGTCTAGGGCTTGGGGTCCAACAACCGATTCGTTTAGGGGAACGACACGCCAACCCAATACGGTGAAACCGTCGTGTTCAAAGACGTCGGCAACAATTTCCCGAACTTTAGCCGCCAATGCCGCATCTTGGGGTAAAAATACCATACCCACCGCCAACTGGTCTGTGGGTGGCATGGTGATTCCTTGTTCCTCAAACCAAGACGTAAACAACCCCCACGGAATCGTCGTCATCAAGCCAGCGCCATCACCCGAATCTCGGTCAGCGCTACAGCCACCGCGATGTTCTAAACAGGTTAATGCCGAAAGTGCCTGTTCAATCAGTTCATGGCTAGCGACACCTGCGACTGAGGCAATAAAGCCAACACCGCAAGCATCCCGTTCTTCCACTAACCATCGTTGTCCTGGATAGGCTACATCGTCTCGATTCCAAGAGTGATGCTGTTGATTTAGGTTGATGCTCCTGTTTGTCATAAGATAGTTCCTAGTGTTATTGGTCATTGGTCATTGGTCACTGGTCATTCGTTACTAGAGGTAGGGGGGCAAGGGGTATAAACGTTGAAACCCTTGTCTTATCGTTAGTTCGTTAGTTGTTCTCGCCCACCTTACGGTAACTAGGAATTGATTACCAGTGCGGTAAAATCTCAGTTCTATCCAAGTCGGCTACGTCATCGCCAGTTCCATTGAAAAACTGAAAAATAGAGAAATAATTGACGTGAATTCGCTCTCTAGTGATCATTGTGTGAGTCATCTCGTGTCCAGTTGGCGTGGTTGTCCTAATATTTTTATATATATGGTTGGCAGACGGAGTAGCATCAGCCACTAAACTACAGACCCAGAAGGGTCAGCAACTTTGGTTCTCAAATGAAGCTCTTTAGATGGGGAGACTAATATTATCGAAAATACCTAGCTATGGCAATCCCCAATGGCATGATTTAGGATATTAGCCAAGTGATTAACATGGCTTAAAACAACAATCATCTAGATGGGTGGGGAACATCGGTATGACGTGAACCTTAGTCTAGCGTATTGCTTCCCATCCTAGCCAGTAGTGGGCTGGCAAGCTTAAAGTTGTGGGTGAAATTTTCCTGGATTGCTACTCTCATAAGGGTTTGGCGAAAATACTTGACTCTGGCAATCCCTGATGTCATAAGTTTAGTCTGGAGTAATGCCACATATTAGAGAACGTGGCATAGAATAAATAATGTGGCACAAATAAAACAGTATGAGCGAACTCTCCAAATCCGTAGAAGTACATTTGGATCGTCAGGGGCGGTTAGTCATTCCGGCAGGGTTGCGGCGGTTGTTGGGGTTTGAGGAAGGGGATAAGCTGGTTGCTCGTGAGGAAGCGGGGCGATTGGTACTGGAAAAGCCGGAGGCGATTAAGCAAAAGTTGAAGGCGCGGTTCGCACAGATACCCAAAAATCGCAGTTTGGTCGATGAATTGATCGCTGAACGTCGCCAAGCCGCGAAACAGGAAGTTACAGAATGACGGTAGTGTTGGATGCTTCAGCGTTGCTGGCTTATCTGAAGGGTGAGCCGGGAGGAGAAATTGTAGATGGCGTGTTAGCAGAATCAGCGATATCCAGTGTGAACTGGGCGGAAGTCGTGCAGAAGGCGATCGCGGCTGGAGTCGAGGTGGATGGCATGGTCGATGATTTGCAGGCACTGGGGCTGACGGTAGAGCCGTTTACGCTGGAGGATGGGGAAATGGCAGGACGACTGTGGGAGTCAACTCGGCAAGCGGGGTTATCCCTGGGAGATCGTGCCTGTTTAAGTCTGGGATTGCGATTGGGAGTTCGAGTTTTGACCTGCGATCGCGCCTGGGCTGCTCTCAATCTGTCTGTCGATGTGCAGGTAATTCGCTGATGAGCAACTTATGCTGTTCTGTTAAGGAAAGTAGGGGGTTTCAACCGCCAAGATGGTTAGGACACTATAGTAGAGACGTTCCGTTGGAACGTCTCTAGACTTAACTCTTAATAAACGGAAACAATACCTAGCGCCTATCCTAACCTTAGTTACAGTCTTGTCCGCCACTATTAACACAAAAAGCAAACGCCAAAAATCGGTTTCTTTCTCCTCCTGTTTCTTCCACTCCCTCCAGTATCTGATTCACTTTGAAGAACAATCCCCCAATTTTTTGTTGGTCTTGCATACTCTGTTGCAAAAACCACTCGGTAGTCGAGAGCGTTTCAAAGGTCATCTGTTGATTCTTAGCATATTGCATGATTAGCGCAGACACCAGTTCTTGCTCAGGTGCCACTAAATTTTGATACCAACTTTGGTATATATCTAAAACTTGTTGGGTCGGATCATCACTATCACTGACATTCCCATCGATACCCAGAACATCACTGAGATTATTAACAGTTCCATCAACGGCTCTTCTGGTATTGTTGATTGTATTCACGGCATCATTGACATCCCGGAGCATCTCAATAATTGCAATGCTGTCAAAACAATGGTTTCAGGCGCATTGGGGCGCAAACAATGGTTTCCTATAGTCATGGTGTTGAAACGCTCGTTGATGCTATAAAGCAAGGCGAGAATATTTAAGCTTTTCTCGCAGAAAGAAATAAACAAGTGAGGATAGCGATCGCCGCCCGAAAAAGTGAGTTCGATAGATGCCGTATCTCATAAAACCCTGTCGGCGTTTCAACAGCTTGGGGTTGAGTTTGTTGGCAGGTAGATGGTTTTTGCCCTGTAGAATTTGCTGGAAGGCGTAGGGCATCCAGGGGAATTGAGTCAGTTGTTGGTGTACCTGCTGATGGACGGTCTGAGCGGCTTGGGGATGACTCAAATCGGCTTTTTCGATCTGTGCATAGATGGTCTCTGCTAGCGCTTCAAAGGGCGGAAAGGCTCCTCCGGTGAGCTTGAGACCGTGCAACCGGGGGTAGTAGTGTGGGCGATGGTTCTCTGATAAGGCGCGACTACTCATGAGTTTAACCAGTTCCAGGTAAGCCCCTAGCAGCCACAACACCGTATAGGATGCCCAAAGGTCATAGTGGGCAAAGGTGCGATAGGCATTGGCCACTAAGCGATCGTTTGCCTGAATGAATGCCAGAGTCATGTCTTCGACCCCCTGAAAATGGGTGGCTGAGTAATCCTGAGTGGCTTTCGCAGCCAGCAGGCGATCCGCCAAGACAGAGGTACACATCAAGGCAGTGTAGAGTCCTTTGGAAAACAGGGGATCGATAAATCCAGCCGCTTGACCCAGTAGACAGAAGCGATCGCCCACAACGTGCTGGGCACTGTATTGCAAGCGTCCGGTTCGGGTCCAAGGTCTCACTGCTTTTGCAGGTTGAAATTGGGGCGCTATGCCCGGAAATTGCTGAATGAACTGATAAAACTCTGCTTCTGGAGTCAAATCCTGCTGCAAGGGATAGCGACGTGGATCAAGCATGAGTCCTACACTACACAGGGGGTTCGTTGAACGGGCATGATTATTAAAGGGAATAACCCACAACCAGCCACCCTCAAACACATGATGCAGCGTTCCTTCAGAGAGTTGAAACGGCAGCCCGTAGACCTGCTTGGAATCACTGACTTGGTGAAAACAGGGCACATCTATCATGTGGGTGAAAATGGCTCGGGAATGGGTTTGTAAATTGTGGTGTCGCAGGTTGAATTGCGTTGCCAATACAGAATGAAATGCGCCCGCATCGACCACATAATCCGCCTCAAAGGTCTGTCCTGTCTTGGTTAACAGACAAACTCCATGCTGATGAATTTCGACGGATTGAATCGGCGTTTTCTGTAAGACAGTTGCTCCATAGCGAACGGCTATGGTCGCCAGAAAGTAATCGGTATCCTGGCGGTACAGGTGCAGTTCATGCCCGTGGGGTTGTTTGGGAATAACAGCCTGAAGCGTGTGCTGTAGGTTCAACGGTTGCCCTTCGACATGATGCAAATAGCTGAAGTGACGCTTAACACCATGAGAGGTGCCAATGTGATCAAAATAGTTCTCGGAACTGAAATAGGCAAGTTCTGGAACGTCGTAGAGTTCAGCAAGCGATCGCATGACTTCAGAGGTTTCCAAAATCATCGATTCACCAATGGCAAATTTAGGATGGTTGTCCGCCTCGAAAACCACAACTCGCAATCCCTGACTAGCCAAAATAGTGGCTAAGGTTGATCCGGCAATGCCAGAGCCAATAATTGCAACATCAAATCGTTCGTATTGTGAAAGTAGCATAGTCATGGTTTTCGAAATGGTGGCAGATAGATAAACGTCTGTCGAATTAGGATGAGAGTTTTACACCAACTTGACCTGCATCCAACATTCCAAGGCGGACATCCGCTTGAACACTAGCGGGAAGAGGATTTTAGGAGTCCTTTCCAACTCCCCCAAACGACTTCGAGTCGCGCGGCTAACGGTGAAGTTGTACGGCGGCAGAGAGCCTCAGATTCCCTCAGACAATCTGTATAGAGTGAGCTGGTTAAAGTTATGCAGCTCGTTACGCATGTCTTCCAATGCTTGATAGTCAGCATCTTCCACTAGAGCCTGCATTGCCTCTGGATTAGGTATGCTCCAGAGATTTAACTTGGTAGCCTCTTCTGCGTCGCCGCCTAAATGTTGAACGATATCGTAAGAGCCAATTTGCTCCATGCCATACCGTTGAGTAATAGGGAATAAAGCGGATTCGTATGCTGCGCGATCTTCGAGATCGTAGCCGGGATTCATTACAACAACGTCGCTCCTGCCACGTAAGAGATTATATTCTTCATTGTTTGGCAGTGAATAAACTTGGTTCTTCGGAAAGTTGACTTTTTGCAACCGTTAGTTACTTCACTTCCCTCCAAAGGTTGAGTCCATAATATGAGCATATTTTTACAATGGGTAGAGCCAGAAAAACACCTGACTGGTGCAAAAAAGCACCAGCAGAAGAGGAGCTTTTGAGATGAACTGGGACGACCTGAAAATTTTTCTAGCTGTTGCGCGGGAAGGGGCCGCCCGGGCTGCCGCTATCAAGCTGGGTATTCATCACTCGACTATCACCCGTCGCATCGAGGCATTTGAATCGACACAGAATACACGGCTGTTCGACCGCCTCCCTAGTGGGTATGCCCTAACAGCTGCTGGCGAAGAGTTACTGCAAGCGGCTATCCGCGTTGAAGATGAAATTAACGGCATAGAGCGTCACATCTTGGGACAGGATGTCCGTTTGCAGGGCAATCTCCGAGTCACGATGCCAGAGCATTTAGCCATCAACTTACTCATGCCAGATTTAGTGCGCTTTATGGAGATATATCCAGATGTCAATCTGCAGTTGTTTATCTCTTACGGTATGTTTAGCCTCAGTAAGCGAGAGGCTGATGTCGCGATTCGCGTAACCGACAATCCACCAGAGCATCTAGTCGGTCGTAAGGTGATTCGCTATCACTGTGCGGCTTATGCATCTAGCCGCTATCTAGAAACCCATATATTGACAGCAGAGGAGGCCAATTGGATTGGCTGGGATTCTCCAACGCCCTACCCAGATTGGGTTAGGCGAAGTGAGTTTCCACACTTGCCGATTCGAGGCCGGATTAATAATGTTCTCGCCCAATTAGCGGCTGCCAAAGTGGGTTTCGGTATTGCCCGCTTACCTTGCTTCTTAGGCGATGCCGATTCTGTATTACAGCGAGTTCCCCCAGGTAACAGTACCCCTTGCCATGATGTCTGGATTTTGACCCATAAAGATCTCGTCTCAACCGTTCGAATCCAGACATTTATGGATTTTATGGCCGATGCCTTTCACCAGAAGCGAGACATCCTAGAGGGACGCGAGGGACAGATTCAGCAGGATTTGATGGGAAAGAGCAATAGTTCTTAAAGTCGATAGCGATCGCACAGCCCATTGCTTCTCGCTTGCTTTTTTTGGGAGGTATCTCAATAGACTGCTTCAGAAAATCGACAAAGACTCGAACTTTGATCGGCACGTAAGCCCGAGACGGATAGACTAACCAAGCGGCGGTGCTAAAGTCTGTGGCCGTTACCTCATAGTCTGGAAACAGCGTCTGACAGCGGTTCTGGCTCACTCTCCTGGGGCTCTGGTGCTGGTAGCTCTGGCTTCAAATTTGTGATTCTAGTTTGACGTTCTTGAGTTGGTAGAAAAAATAAATACAGACCTTTGTCTTGCCACTCTTTTTCTTTAGCTTTAACTTGATAATTTCTGTGGACTGAGTAATTATCAAGTATAATCACTGTATTCACTCCCGTTTCTGCTAGATGATTTTCGGCTTCTTGGGCTTCTACATCCAAAATTTTAATAAAACTATCTTTTCTAAAACTTCCCAAAGCTAAAGCATAATTTAAACTTTTGTTGGCTTCGTATTTTCCCAGAATATTCAGCCGCTTTCCTCGCTTTTTACTCTGAGGAATTGATTTCTGTTTTCCCACTTTTATATAACTGTAACCGACAGTTCTTCCTCTTCCGCCTCAGTTAGCCGGATTTTTAAGCGAGCTGGCATAAAGCGATTGCACCTGGATAACTACTTTTTTTATTTTACGCTTAATTAAGCCCACCTACTTATGATTACTATCAACAAGAATAAATTTGCTCCATTGCCTCTGGAGCTGTCGAATCAACAGTTAAGCAAATTGACCGCCGACTGAAAATTTCCGGAGCCCAGTGGCACTCGAAAAATGTTCCTCAAGTTCTTAAACACCGATGTGCTTACCTCAACAACAGCCTTTAGAGGTTCGATAGCACTTTATGTTCCTACACAATTGACTGGCTCCCGTCAGCCGTAACACACTACTTGCTGTGGTCTTAGTACAAATGTTCCGCAGCTTTGACCTGCTCCCATGGTTCGGAGTGTTACCTGTTCAGAGCCTAGATTGACAGCTTCTGGTACAACCCAATCCACCTTAAAGATTTGCCCAAACGTAGTCTTTTCTTCCTGAACGACCTCGTACAAATTTAATCAAGATAATTAAATCATAACACTTTTTCCTGATTTAAGGACATTGGTCAATTGATCAATGTAGCGGAATTCATCCACTCTCAGGGAAGCCTGTCACCAAGAAGTTGATTTAGCCCAGCTAAAGGGAATTCCTCTCTATGCGATCGCGCTTTGGGTAGAATGTCCCGCTTCATGGTTTTACGCGATCGCTAAAATCCTGCAACACTTTCCTGTACCCGATGCGACTGATTCAACCTGTGCGATCGCGAATTATTATATAGCTACAGGCGCACACATTTTCCCACGATAACAATATACCATAAAACCTTAATTTTGCAGCGCCTTTTGAAATGTTTTAATAGCATCCACATGATTCACCATAGTGATGCAACGTAATAACAAATCTAGATCAATCCCTTTAACCTCCTCACTACTCTTAATCTGTTCATAGTCAAGTGTATTCCCCTCTCCTCGCAGGTGATAAAGTTCCAACACCCCATCTTCCCAAAACCACACTTCCTTGATCTTCAGCCGCTTGTAGATCTCCAACTTGTTGATACCGCCACTGGTAAACACTACCTCAATCGCCAGATCAGGATTGGTTCGACCCGGCGCTAGTTTATAGGATTCATCAGCTTCTCGCTTAACAGCGACTCCTTCACTTTCCAACGTCATCGAACCAGTTGGAGTAAAGTCAAATCCTGCCATCAACAGGTAAAGGTCAAACAATGCACCAATTCTTTCTTTAACAGTTTGATGAGGTTCTCCAGGCATTCGTCGTATCTCCAAAACTCCATCTAAAAAAGAAAGTCGATATCCTGGGCGGTCTAACAATTGCTCAACGGCTTTGAACTCTCTCCAGGTCATTCCCTCAAACAAAAGGGGGGATTCCTTTTTGGGTGTTGCGATCGTGGCTAAAGTCATTTGAGTCTCCCGTTTTTTTTTTCGATTATAAATCAACTCAAAACTGGACAGGTCTGCCACCTACCCTTTATTTGAACTGACTATTTTAACTTACAAGCAAATTGCCAGGGAACCTTTGAGCCGAGATAGCTGTCAACAGCAAAACAGATTGTGTAGAATTTAGCTTTGATTATTGAACTAATTTTCCTAATATACATACAATACAGTAATTAGTTTATGTGTACGTTTAAACATCAATTCATCTCACGCCAAAGCCAAGATTATGACAAAGGGTTTCTCACGGAATAAAGTCAAAATTGTGATAGGAATCTTAGCAATTTGCACTTCATGTCTAGGTTTAGCCGCTAAACGTGTTAGTTGTGCGGAATCCCTAGTAAGAGAGAGTCTAACCATGGGGGAAATTCTGCAACGTTTAGTCGTTCAGTCAACCCTTGAACTCGATCGCGCATTAGTAGAAGCTGAAGCCGTTAATCCCTCGCCTCAGACACCAACTTTCGCTCAAACCCCCACTTTCGCTCAAACCCCCACTCAAGTCCTTGGCACAGGGACAAAACTCTCCTTAAATGGTCGTATACTACCTCTTGCTTGGAAACAGTGGCAGGTTGGGGGAGTTATACGCACGGGTATCAGTGATGTGGGAGTCCAACAACTCTTCGGACTGGAATTGTTGAGTACCCGCAATTGGACGCGACAACCGATACAGTGGTTTTCTAATCCCCTGAGTACGCCTCTGGTTCTCGTGGCTCACCATCGTGATGCTTATCGCTATTTAGATATTACAGAGTTTGCCCAACAGATGGGATGGCAATTTCAAGCCCAAGGAGATACATTAGCGCTAACGTCTGCACCTGCCAGATTAGACAGTATCCGGGAAGAGGCACACCTGTGGGGGTTTAGGATTATTCTTGATTTAGATCGTCCCACACCTTGGCACGTTAGCAGAAGCCCCAGTGAAGGGGTGATTATATTAGACGCGATCGCGAATCCATCCCTGATTGAACAGTTTACCCCCCTGGAGCCTGTGGAAGATGAGGAAGATGAGGGAGATGGGGAAGATGAGGAAGTTGAGGGAGATGAGAAAGATAATGAAGCCTTAGACAATCAACCGACGATCCAAGTTGAAACCAATCAGACTAAAACCACTATCGGGGTTTCGATTCCAGATGGTTTACAGTTGCACGTTTTTAGCTTACCGAATCCCAATCGCTTAGTGATCGAACTTCGACCTGATGCCATGGTGGAAAAAGATATTCTGTGGGCGCCGGGTATCTGGTGGCGTCAGCGGACTGTGACTCTGGGTGATACTCGATTTCCTGTGGTGTGGTTAGAGGTTGATCCCAAAAATCCGCAAGTCAATCTGAAACCGATTTGGAGTAATCCCACAACTCAAGTGGGAACCGCCCCCCTGATTAAAACAGCGCAGTTATGGAACGCTGCGGCTGCGATTAATGGTGGCTTCTTTAACCGCAATAATCAATTACCATTAGGTGCGATCCGCCGGGATGGATATTGGTATTCTGGACCCATTCTTAACCGAGGTGCGATCGCGTGGACGGATCAGCATCAATTTAAATTTGGACGCCTTAGCCTCCAGGAAACCTTAATTACCGCCAATGGAGAACGTTTCCCAATTCTGTTTCTGAATAGCGGTTATGTGCAAGCCGGGATATCTCGCTATACCCCAGCTTGGGGCGTAACCTATACCCCTTTAACCGATAATGAAGTGATTTGGGTGGTGCAGAATAACCAGATTACGGCTCAATTACCTGGAGGAGTCGCTGGAGAGGAATCCTTTGTCATTCCAGTTAATGGTTATTTGCTTACCAACCGAGGGCATGATCCCAGTGCGATCGCTAAATCACTCACTATTGGTACAACCGTTCAGATTGAACAGAAAACCTTGCCGATTGAGTTTAATAATTATCCTCATATCCTGGGCGCTGGTCCCTTGTTACTGCAAAATCGCCAAATTGTGTTAGATGCCAAAGCCGAAAACTTTAGTAATGCCTTTGCCCAACAATCTGCCATTCGGAGTGCGATCGGAATCACAGCAAATGGCACACTAATTATTGCGGCTATGCACAATCGTGTCGGTGGCAGGGGACCCAACTTGACGGAAACGGCACAGTTGATGCAACAACTGGGAGCCGTTGATGCGCTCAATCTCGATGGTGGCAGTTCTACTGGACTCTATTTGGGGGGTCATCTTCTAGATCGTTCTCCTCATACAGCCGCCCGGGTTCACAATGGTTTAGGACTCTTCCGACCCTATAAGTAGGTGGACACAATCAAAGCTAACGGTGGAAATTGTCATTTGTCATTCGTCCTGTGTCCTTTGTAAGGGTTTGAGGCTTCTTTACAAAACTTAATAAGTGTACCCTTTTCGGTTGTCCGACTCCTTTCTTAAAGTTTCGATAAAGCTCAAGCCTCTAAATGTGAAGACTTCCTACAATTTGACGAATCCAGCCTCTAATGTGTGCAAAATCTAAGCTGAATTTGCTAATGTTGATTGTGGTTAGGTTTTGTGTTGTTGAAAACCTGGCAATAGCTAAAAAGCCGATAAAACGTTTTTACACACGATTAATGTCGTAACTATTTTCAGGAGAAATACTATGGTTCAGCAAGCAGTTCCTCAAGATTCGGCGATCACCCTACCCAGATCGTTGACTGCCGAAGGCGCTGCCGCTACAGAACTAAGACCTTGGGGTTCATTTACTGTTCTGGAAGAGGGGCGAGGATACAAAATTAAGCGTATTGAGGTGAAACCGGGTCATCGCCTCAGTCTGCAAATGCACTACCATCGTAGTGAACACTGGATTGTTGTCAGTGGCATGGCGAAGGTTATTTGCGGGGATAAGGAATTATTGATTCATCAAAATCAGTCCAGCTATGTTCCTCAAGGACATGCTCATCGCCTAGAAAATCCGGGTGTTATTCCGCTGGTATTAATTGAAGTACAGAATGGCGAGTATCTTGGCGAAGATGACATTATTCGCTATGAAGATGACTACGCCCGCAGCGAGTCCACCTGACAATAGGTTGGATTGTCTGAAGTAGCTAATACTGCTTACCTGTGCTGTAGTAGCTTGACGCCAAATTTGCTCCTCCCTAATACTAGGGGAGGAAATTTTTTTGCCCCAGGTGACGAAAGTTCTCATCGTCATCAATAGAAGGAGTTTTGGAGAATTGCCTGTGAAGATGATTTGTGACCCAGGACAAAACTGATGATTACACTGAGTCAAGCGGCGACTGATGAAATTAGACGCCTGCAAACCAAGCGCCAGCAACAGCAAGCTCGATTACGTTTAGGCGTGAAGCCAGGAGGATGTGCCGATTTATACTATACTCTGGAGTTTGATGATGCCGTCAGAGCGAGCGATCGCGTCTATGATTGTCAAGGCGTTGCTGTTGTCGTGGATGAGGCAAGCATCAAGCATTTAACTACCCTCACCTTAGATTATTCCGAAGATCTCATGGGCGGTGGGTTTCGCTTTTATAATCCCAATGCCATTGAAACCTGTGGCTGTGGTAACTCGTTTCGAGTTAAGACGTAAGGAATGATCCGAGGTTGAAGGAGTAATTAAAGCACAAAGGACGTAGCTTGCTTCTCGATGAAAGCGAGTATGACCAGGGACAAAAGACAAAAAAATTGACATTGTTGCCTAAAAGTCAGTACAATCAGAATTTGTCAATACTTGCAAACGATTCAAGGAATATCACGCGCCTTAACTCATGCCCACTATCCAGCAGCTTATTCGTAGCGAACGTGCCAAAATTAAGGCGAAAACAAAATCGCCGGCACTGAAACAATGTCCACAACGGCGGGGTGTTTGTACCCGCGTCTACACCACAACCCCCAAGAAACCGAACTCAGCCCTGCGGAAAGTGGCAAGGGTACGTCTGACCTCGGGTTTTGAAGTGACGGCGTATATTCCAGGGATTGGTCATAACCTTCAAGAACACTCGGTCGTCATGATTAGAGGAGGACGGGTTAAAGATTTACCCGGAGTTCGATATCACATTATTCGAGGAACTCTAGATACGGCAGGTGTGAAAGATCGCAAGCAGGGTCGTTCCAAGTACGGAACCAAGCGTCCTAAGTAAACCAAGAGAGCTTTTCTAAATCTGCTAAAACCCTGCTAGACTTACCCATGGCGGTTTGTTTTGGGTAACTTGATCAGGAAAATAGGGAGATGAAGTAATGAAGTGGCTTGCTTTTTTCAAGCAAGTCCTAAAGACTGGAGAAAAAATAATCAGTTCCAGGATAAATAGTTAAATTTGCCGTGTATGTATTTTGTAAAGGCTTACTATGTCTCGTCGTACAGTTGTTAAAAAGCGCCCAGTCCCCCCTGACCCGGTTTATAACAGCCGTCTGCTTAGTATGATGGTGCGCCGGATTATGCATCATGGGAAAAAATCAGTAGCATCTCGGATTATCTATGACGCCTTCAAAATTATTGAAGAACGCACCGGAAAGGAACCGCTAGAGGTATTTGAAGAAGCGGTACGGAATGTCACTCCCTTAGTAGAAGTGAAAGCCCGTCGGGTTGGAGGGGCAACCTATCAAGTTCCTATGGAAGTCCGCTCAGAACGCGGAATAACATTAGCCATGCGCTGGCTGATCCAGTTTTCCCGGAGTCGTCCAGGGAGAAGTATGGCGAGTAAATTCGCAAATGAGCTGATGGATGCGGCGAATGAAACGGGGAATGCCATTCGTAAGCGGGAAGAAACCCATCGGATGGCAGATGCCAATAAAGCATTTGCTCATTATCGCTACTAATTCAGTAAGCTGATGACTGACAGGTAGAAGGAGGCTAAGGTTTAATTCGGCGTTCCGTGAGGAATAAAGTCGCTAGCTGGCTTTTTGAGGAACAAGTAGGACAAATCCCTAAAAAGTTAAACAAAGTATAGAATTGTAAAGAGATAGCAACGCAACGTGTAAACTTGCGGCACAGACGAAGGAGGTAGCTGTGGCACGTACCATCCCGCTTGAGAAAATACGCAATATCGGGATTGCCGCCCACATTGATGCGGGCAAGACAACAACAACAGAACGAATTCTGTTTTACTCAGGAATCGTTCATAAACTAGGCGAAGTCCATGAAGGGACAGCCGTGACCGACTGGATGGAGCAAGAGCGGGAACGGGGAATTACAATTACTGCTGCTGCCATCAGCACGAACTGGCTGGATCACCGGATTAACATCATTGATACACCGGGTCACGTAGACTTCACAATTGAAGTTGAGCGTTCGATGCGGGTTTTAGATGGTGTAATTGCTGTGTTCTGCTCAGTGGGAGGTGTCCAGCCCCAATCGGAAACCGTGTGGCGTCAAGCCGATCGCTACAAGGTGCCGAGGATTGCCTTTGTCAACAAGATGGATCGCACGGGTGCTAACTTTTTTAAAGTATACGAGCAACTCCGCGATCGGCTGCGTACCAATGCGGTGGCGATCCAAATTCCCATCGGCAGTGAAAGTGATTTCCACGGGATTGTCGATCTTGTGCAAATGCGTGCCCGGATTTATACCAATGACCTGGGTACGGATATGCAAGACACCGAAATCCCCCAAGAGGTTCAAGAGCTAGCCCAAGAGTACCGAGTCAAGCTGATCGAAGCTGTAGCTGAGACCGATGAAGCGCTCTTAGAAAAATATCTGGCAGAAGAAGAACTCACCGAAGACGAAATTCGTTCTGCCCTGCGTAAAGGTACAATTACCGGTACGATTGTGCCGGTGCTGTGTGGTTCAGCCTTCAAAAATAGAGGAGTACAGTTACTCCTTGATGGAGTGGTAGACTATCTACCCTCTCCGCCGGAAGTTCCGCCAATTCAGGGACTATTGCCAGATGGGACACCGGACAAGCGACCCGCAGATGATGAAGTACCCCTATCGGCGCTGGCATTTAAAATCATGTCAGACCCTTATGGTCGTTTAACCTTCATGCGGGTCTACTCAGGCATCCTGAAAAAAGGCAGCTACATTCTCAACTCCACCAAAGATCAGAAGGAGCGTATCTCCCGGCTGATTATTTTGAAATCCAACGAACGTATTGAGGTCGATGAGCTACGAGCTGGCGATCTCGGTGCAGCAATTGGTCTCAAGCAAACAACAACGGGTGATACAATTTGTGGCGAAGAAGCCCCGATTATCTTGGAATCGCTTTATATTCCAGAACCGGTGATTTCGGTAGCCGTAGAACCCAAAACCAAGCAGGACATGGAGAAGCTTTCCAAAGCACTCCAAGCCTTATCGGAAGAAGATCCGACATTCCGGGTCAGTATCGACCCAGAAACCAATCAAACCGTGATTGCGGGAATGGGTGAACTTCACCTGGAAATTCTGGTTGATCGGATGCTGCGGGAGTTCCGAGTTGAAGCGAATGTGGGTGCCCCTCAGGTGGCTTACCGAGAAACCATTCGCAAATCCGTGCAAGCTGAAGGCAAGTTCATCCGTCAAAGTGGCGGTAAAGGTCAGTACGGTCATGTCGTGATTGAATTGGAGCCAGGTGAATCCGGTAGTGGGTTTGAATTTGTCTCCAAGATTGTTGGTGGTTCCGTACCGAGAGAATTTGTTTCTCCGGCTGAGCAGGGTATGAAAGAAGCCTGCGAATCGGGTATCCTAGCTGGGTATCCCCTCATTGATGTTAAAGCCACATTAGTTGATGGTTCGTACCACGATGTTGATTCTTCGGAAATGGCGTTCAAAATTGCTGGTTCGATGGCAATTAGAAACGGCGTAACGAAGGCTGCACCCGTGTTACTCGAGCCTATGATGAAAGTGGAAGTTGAAGTGCCTGAAGACTTTCTCGGAGATGTCATGGGCGATCTCAACTCCCGCCGTGGTCAAATTGAAGGGATGGGTACCGACGAAGGTATTGCCAAAGTTTCTGCTAAAGTTCCATTAGCCGAAATGTTTGGTTATGCTACGGATATACGGTCAAAAACCCAAGGTCGAGGTATATTCTCAATGGAGTTTAGCAACTATGATGAAGTGCCTCGTAACGTGGCTGAAGCTATCATTGCTAAGAGCAAAGGGAACGCATAACTAAGAAAAGGAAAACGTAATTCATGGCACGCTCAAAGTTTGAAAGGACTAAACCCCACGTCAACATTGGCACAATTGGTCACGTAGACCACGGCAAAACAACGTTGACGGCTGCCATTACCATGACTCTGGCTTCATCAGGTCAAGCAACCGCCAAGAAGTACGAAGACATCGATGCGGCACCAGAGGAAAAGGCGCGGGGGATTACCATTAACACCGCTCACGTTGAGTATGAAACGGCGAATCGCCACTACGCTCACGTTGATTGCCCAGGACATGCTGACTACGTGAAAAACATGATCACGGGTGCGGCTCAAATGGATGGCGCGATCCTGGTGGTTTCAGCCGCTGACGGTCCGATGCCGCAAACACGGGAACATATCCTCCTTGCCAAGCAGGTAGGCGTCCCCAACTTGGTCGTCTTTTTGAATAAGAAAGACATGGTGGACGACGAAGAATTACTGGAATTGGTGGAACTGGAAGTCCGCGAACTCCTCAGTGATTATGACTTCGATGGAGATAATATTCCCATCGTGGCAGGTTCGGCGTTAAAGGCGCTTGACTCTCTTACCTCTAACCCAAACATTAAGAAGGGTGATGATGAGTGGGTTGATCAGATCTATGCGTTAATGGATGAGGTCGATGCTTACATTCCTACCCCAGAACGGGATGTAGATAAGCCCTTCCTGATGGCAGTTGAAGATGTCTTCACCATCACCGGTCGGGGGACAGTCGCCACGGGTCGGATCGAGCGAGGTAAAGTCAAGATTGGTGACGAAGTTGAGCTAGTTGGACTCCGGGATACGGTCAAGAAAACCGTCACCGGCATTGAGATGTTTAAGAAGAGTCTCGATGAAGGGATGGCGGGTGACAATGCCGGAATTCTGCTCCGAGGTGTTGAGAAGAAAGATATTGAGCGGGGAATGGTAATTGCCAAGCCCGGTTCTATCACTCCTCATACTCAGTTTGAGTCGGAAGTCTATGTCCTCAAAAAAGAAGAAGGAGGACGTCATACTCCGTTCTTTTCCGGTTATCGCCCTCAGTTCTACGTTCGTACCACCGATGTGACGGGAACAATCAGTTCCTACACCGCTGATGATGGTAGCAATGTGGAAATGGTTATGCCGGGAGACCGAGTAAAAATGACCGTGGAGTTAATCAACCCGATCGCGATTGAACAAGGAATGCGCTTTGCCATTCGTGAAGGCGGTCGCACCATCGGTGCAGGTGTTGTCTCCAAAATCCTCAAGTAGCACTGTTCTCACTCAAAAGAGTAGGAGCAGAGACGCTGATGCTGTTCTCTGCTCCTTATTCTCTGTGTTGGCAAAACGTTATGAATTCTGAGTGTTGAGTTCTGAGTTCGGGAACATTCATTCAATACTCAACACTTAAAACTCCTAATTATTTCAGAACCTAGACAACTCAAAAAAATGGCAACGATTCAGCAGCAAAAAATTCGGATTCGTCTTAAAGCATTTGATCGGCGATTGCTGGACACTTCTTGCGAGAAGATTGTGGATACAGCAAATCGCACCAATGCTGCCGCCGTCGGTCCAATTCCCTTACCGACCAAACGTCGTATTTATTGTGTCTTGCGATCGCCCCACGTTGATAAAGATTCGCGGGAACATTTTGAAACCCGTACTCATCGGCGACTTATTGACATTTATCAGCCATCGTCCAAAACCATTGACGCCCTGATGAAACTGGATTTACCGGCAGGTGTGGATATTGAAGTGAAGTTATAGGGTGGAAGAGGAGGAGGGTAGGAGGGTAGAAGGGTAATGCTCTTGCCCAAATCAGTACAGGTAATAGACATGCCATAAAACCGGACAAGATATGAGTTAGTACCGCTTTAATGGATTTTGTGGCTTCTTGTCCCCAAAAAATCCGTTAAAGTAGGTAAAGAAGCGCAGTTACCCTTTTCACCAAGGCACAATGGCATCCTCTTCCTCAATTGCTGTTAGAGAACTTCCTTTGTTTCCACTGCCAGAAGTGGTTCTATTTCCGGGACGTCCTCTGCCCCTCCATATCTTTGAATTTCGCTATCGTATCCTGATGAACACGATTTTGGAGAGCGATCGGCGTTTTGGGGTATTGATGTGGGACCCGGTGCAAGGTCAACCCGCCGCCGTTGGCTGCTGCGCTGAAATTATACATTTCCAGCGTCTGCCTGATGATCGGATGAAAGTCTTAACTTTGGGTCAGCAACGATTTCGGGTTTTAGAATACGTCCGAGAAAAACCCTATCGTGTCGGATTGGTGGAATGGATAGAGGATCAACCCTCTCAAAAAGACTTAAAAGAAATTTCCACATCCGTTGAGCAATTGCTGCGAGATGTCGTTCATCTCTCTGCCAAGCTGACGGATCAGAAAATCGAGCTGCCCGAAGACTTGCCAGACCTGCCCTTAGAGCTATCCTATTGGGTAGCGGGAAATCTTTACGGCGTCGCCTCGGAACAGCAAGCGTTGTTAGAAATGCAGGATACAGCAGCCCGTTTGGAACGCGAAGCGGAAATACTTACCTCCACGCGCAATCATTTGGCTGCCCGTACAGTCCTTAAAGATGCATTTAATTAGCCGAGTTGGTTTTCAGCATCGCTTTTATCTCATGCACAGGAATGGGCGGCGTTATCGGTCTAACCCAATTACACCGTCAAGCGCCGCCCCCCACAAATAAGTATCTTGCAGGTTCGCACCGCTGAGGTTGGCTCTGCTTAAATTGGCAGAACTTAAGTTAGCGTTGGCTAAATTAGCATTCGTCAGGGTAGCACCACTGAGATTAGCTTTCCAAAGATAAGCATTGCTGAGGTTAGTATGACTGAGATTAGCCCTTTGTAAATCAGCATTGCTCAAGTTGGCACTAGCCAAAGCCGTATAGCTGAGATTAGCATTGCTCAAGTCTGCCTGCCAAAGGTAGGCACTGCCCAAATCAGCACTAGCTAAATTCGCATTTTTCAGGTTCGCTTGACTTAGGTTCACTCCCTGTAACTTGGCTCCCCGCAAATCAGCTCCTGCCAAGTTAGCATTGGCTAAAAATGCCCCATTTAAGTTACACCCTCGACATTTTTTGGTAGCCAACAACCGTTGAACCGGATCAGAGTTACCCGCACTTACCGTTGAGGCAAACCCCAAGGATGCCATAAGCAGAGTCGTCATAATTATGCCAATATTGACACGGGATTTTGTCCTCATCTGATTCATAAAACACCTTAATTCGACGAAAAGAAAACTTTGAATTCTAATCCTTGCCCTGATGGTCCTTGAATATGACGAAAACCACCCACAACCAGAGTAAGATTCGGGTTGACTTTCACTTGCACATTCCCCGTCAACTTGGTTAAATCAGTTTGAAGTTCTGCCAATCCATTGGTATTTTCCAATTGGGCAACGAGGGTAATTCGATCCAAAACATTTTGAGAGACTTCTGCAAACCAGCGAATTTCACTGCCTTGAGTGCCCAAAAAATCGCGATACGCAATTTCTGCGGTTAAAATTCCTTGACGCTGACCGAGGGAGTAGATCCAACTTACAGGAAAACGAATTTCTATACCAACATTATCCGTCCCCAGAGCCAAGTTTTGATCGGGGTCATAGCCTGGAGGTAAAATCAAAATACCTTGAATTGCCGTTGCCAAATTGGGATCATTATTGAAGCGCCAACGTACCCCAATTTCTTGGTCAATAAAGCCTTGGTTGCGTAAGGTTTCCTCCCCCACGTCATTTTCGATCCAATTATAGGGACTCTTCCAAATCAGGGTTAGATCATCCTGTAAACCGTATTCAATAAATAATTGCAGTTCTACCTTCTCAAAAGAACCTGCTTCTAACGTCCTGAGTGTAACATCCGTGAAAATTCTGCCCTCAGGTTGGGTGAATCCCCCAGCCCAAGCAGGCGGTGTACTCCACAGTGCCAAGGAAATCCACAGTTGCCCATGTAGGAAAACAGGAAGTAGATAAGAAGCAATTCCCTGACAATACCCACCTAAGTGACTGCCCACGAACCCTCCTGAATAATCGTTTGAAACGTTTGAACGGCGCTTAGGGCATGAACTGGATTTCCTTTGTAAAGTCCATAGTGCATCAGCGAAATTTTGTCAAGTCCTAAACGGGTAACAGTTCTCAGCCATTCAGGTCGCATCATGATTAAAAAATCCTCCGTTACCGTATTTGCCTGACCGCCATTGGGGTGCAACGCTTTAATCGCCGGTTCGTAATGAGAGACCATTAAAGACTTATGGTAATCAGAGAACACTTGACAACACTGGAGAATTTGGGCGGGGTTGCCAGGATCAGGTCCTCTAAGTTCAGAATTGTACTCACCCGTTAGTTTAGGTCGCATAGACTGGAAAGCAATCCCATCCATTTGCTGCATAAACTCTCCAAAGGGGGGAATCATGCTCAGTCCTGCCCCCTTAGCGGGATCATCAAAGGTAACAATCCATCCTCCCCAACTCGGAGCAACCCAGGCATTAGGGAGCTGTTGTTTAATAATCTGGCGGGCTTGCCGCATATTTTTCATCAGCGCCTGGTAATACTCCGAGGTATCTTGATTGTAGGTATCTGCCGGAATACGCCAGTAGGAAAATTCTGTTGCCAGAGTCCAATAGGTTGGTTTATCTTGGGGATTTGCCTGACGAATATAGCCAGCCAGTTCTTCTATATCACTTAGAAATTGCTGAGAAATGTGATACTCCCCTGTGGGTAACTTGGTATCATCTTCCCAGGTAATCACTTGCAGAGTATAGCCTTGCTGGAACCAGTTTGACAGCAAACCTTGCTTGTGCCATTCTTGCCAGAAACTCAAATCTCCTTGTTTGTGGTCAAAACTGTTCAGCCAACCGGATAAAAACTGAGGTGACAAGGCTTGGGCAATCGTTTTGACCAGGCGATCACTTTTAACCTCTGCCAAAAATCGAGCCGGATCTTCACCAATACCCAATTGCCATGGTGAAGGCGTTGGTGCAGAATTTGGAGAAGACACCGAAGACGCACATCCTTTGCTTAACGCTAACAGCACAGGGGCTGTCAGTAAACCTTGGATAAATTTGCGGCGAGAGTAACGAGTCATGGGGAGTCGAGACGTTGTAAGAGTCGGTAGTAGGGGGTTTCGAGTAGTGATTTAAACTGAGATAACGGCATTACTTCTTGACGAATGGGACGCGGATCTGCCAATTGGCTCCAGAATAAACTGACCTGATCCCAATGATGTATCGGCGATTGTGGTTTTGAGACCACAATAAACTCAGCAAACAACTCCGGCTGTTGTAAGGCTGGGATAAACTCATACTGGTAGGGCAGGATAAAGTAGCGGGGGTCATTGATTTGGTAAATAATTGGAAAATTGATCGCATCGTCCATTAAAACTCGCTGATTAGAACGCAAGTTTTTGTACAACACGTTCGCGATTTGACGCTGATCTTGATGACGTTGAACCCATTGCTGCACCAACAACGATTGGGGCAATTTTTGTCCGGTTAATTGGCGCCACAGTACTGTTTCTTCGGGGAGAGCATGATTATTTTGTAGCCAAAACCCACTGCCAATCCAACTGATAACGAGGACGACGGTAAATAACCCCTGTTGCCAAGCTTTCAGGGGTGGAGCTTGCTGCCAAATTAACGGCAAAAGTCCGAAAAATAGACCTAAATAGCTAATTTCACGCCGGAGTGTTTCCTGCCATATAGCTAGAACAATCAACAGGATGGGCAAGACAGCAATTAGGATATTCACCCACCGCTGTTTAGCTTGCCAAAACAACCAGACTATACCGAGGAGATAAGCCAAAACTAGGGGCAGAATTCTTGTCAAATCCAGCAGCAAACGGGAATCGAATTGCTGTAATAAAAATTCCGTTCCCGGCAAGTGGAATCCACTGTAAGCGCTATTAAAAAACTGGAAGGCATTTCCGGTAAACTGCCAGTTAAGATAAAGCCAAGCGGCGATCGCCACCCAACTCATAAACAGGGTTACGAGAATAGCGGTTCCCCGAAACCCCCACGATTCTTTAGGGAAAATTGCCAGGAGAATCGCGATCACTAGGGGAGTGATAAACCAGGCTTCATAACGCACCAGCATCAGGATAGCCAGAGCAAATCCCATCAGGACGAGGACTAGACTCATGGGTAATTTCATCGTCTTCGGTTGCGCGATCGTCCAACTCAGCCCCATGATACCCATGACCAAAAGGGTGGTGATCACCCAGTTCGGACTTCGCAACAGCATCAAAGCAAACGCTGGATTGAACACAATTAAAGCAATCCAAAGTCGGCACCAGATTTGAGAAATGGGTAGACTGTCAATTGTACGACTAATCAAGCCAACCAACAGCGCTCCTGCCAAGACTTGCAGCGTAATCGGAGAACCAACCGCTACTGTCCCATAGACCAGTACCGGAGGGAAGACAAAGCCAGTGGCTTGTAAACGGGGTTCTGGACCATAAAAAACCTCTAGAGCTTTAGCTCCAAAAAAAGCCATTTCTTCAGCGAGAAAACCTTGAAAATCCAGCCAAACCAGAATCGCGCTGAGTATAAATAAAGCTAATACACTGGCTTTCCAGCTAATTAAGCGGTTAGACATCCCCTGACGCCATAGAAACATAACTGCTCGAAATTCTGGCATACCAACTGGAGAAATTGCCAGTATAAGCTCCTCGCTTTACAAAACTTTATAAAAAATGCTTGGGCGAGAGGAAAAACCGTGCAACGATAAGTATAAAGAGTAACACGAACTGATTTGTATTCCTCATTCCAGCATCTCCAGCCATCATTCCTTCATGAGCGATCAACTGACCCTAAACCTTAGCTGGATTAATCATCTGGGACTCCAGGGATTAGCTAGCCTGAGCATCTGGCTGGGTTATAGTCCATTATCTATGGCACTACCTCCGGAAAGGGTTTCCCTACAGCGATTGGGCTACGATAGCTCCATTGTTCTCAACGGTAGCAATCCAGAGTTTAGCATCACCGTTCCTGTGTTCCCAGACATCGATCCCGACCAGAGTTTCGTCCGTTTACGTCTAGAACCTGGGGCAAACCTAAATCACTATTCATCCGTGGGATTGCGACTCAATGGCGAACTGGCTCGAACGGTTTCGGTGCGATCGCTGCAAGAACAACCATTGGTTACCCTACCTTTAAACTCCCTACCCCCAAGCACATCGTCAATTACATTGACCATCCTGCCATCCTTATCCATAACCGATAATCCCTGCCAGGATCTAGCTACGGGGAATTTATTCCTCACCTTGGGAAAAGATAGCTTTTTTCAGCTCACTCCGGGTTCGACGAGTGATAGCCGTGATCCGATCCAGGATTTCTTTGAACCCTATTATTCCCAAGTCGTCTTATCCGTTCCGCCAAATCTTAATCAAGAGCAGGCAGAACTTGCCTTGAATTTATACAGCCTCTTAGCCTATAAGTTTGGCAAACATCAAGTACCTGTAATTTGGCATCAAGGACAAAAACTAGCATCTGAAGCTGGCGAACAAGCCCGGGTCATTTTGCACAAGGAACCCACAGAGTCTGACCTAGAACGCCAGGGAGCGACACTTAAAATAAAAGCCACACCTCAAGCATTTGAACATCTCATTGCCCAACTTAAACTCAATCTAGCTATCCCGGCTTCAGAACCGCTATCGTCACCTCAAAAGCGGACTTTCTCAGAGCTAGGTTTTCAGGAGGTGACCCGGCAAGTTCTGGGTAGCCAAACCTCCCGATCAACCTTTACTCTGGCGCAGATTAAAGCCAAACCTGAACAGTTGAAAGCCCGACTCAAAGCCAGCTTCAACCCAGTAAATTTAAAAGGAGATGCTCACTTCGCCGCTCTGATTTATTTCAACAAGACTCTCATCCAAACCTACAACCTGAGAAACCAAACCCAATTAGACGCCCATTTTCCCCTACCCACCCATCGCCTCGCCCCCACGAATACCCTAGAGACCGTTTTTATTTATGACCCAGGGGAAGTCGGTTGTCAAAGCCAGCCCAAACCAATATCCGTTCAAGTGCAAGGAGATTCTTCCTTAACGTGGCAAGGCAATCAGGATGCCACGGGCAAATTGAGCGATCTACCCCATCATGTTCTCCAACCTGGACAGGTAATTGTTGATACTCAGCAACCCGCTTTACTAGCGAGTGCAGCTTATCTGTTGGGTGTCATGAGCCATCAGGGTCAACAACCTGTTTTTGCCCACCTACTTGAGGCAAAGTCCATTCAAGATTGGTCTAATCTACCTGCTAATCCCAGAGGTGAAACACCGGGGTGGCGATTAATTGCGGCATCTGTACCCACCTCTGATCTACCTGTTCCACTCCAGTTCCAAGGTGGCTGGGAAATCTATAACCCCTTCAATCGGCAGTCTCTGCAAACCGTAGCTGCCAACGACTCCGCCGCGATTCTCCAATCGTTTATCGCTCAAGGTATTCCTACCCTTTGGCTGACTCGGATAGGTCAAGCGGATCAGGTTGATTTAGTCAAACAACTTAGTCTAGCCCTTGCCAATCCCCGCACTCCTTGGGCAACTCACCTCAGTGGCAATGTCGTCACCTTAACCGATTTTGGCGGTATCCAATCCTGGAATGTGAGCGAGGGCGGACTGCAAACCAATGCGATCGCGTCCACCGATTCACCTCTGTTCCTACAGCGCTATGCGAGTCTCCTATTTACCCTTGCTCTGATTAGTGGCGGTGTCGCCGCTTGGTCAACCTACCAACGCCTGGGTCGCCCTCCGCAAATGATTTCCAATCAACCTTTTCCTTCAGAAACGACTCAAGACTCCGAGAAACGATGAAGCAATTCTCAACAAAGATGATCGCCGCTCTCTTGGCTAAGGGATATCTAACTCGACCCCAATTGCATCGGGTCAAAGAATTACAAGCTCAAACCTCTTGCTCTTTGGGAAAAGCCTTGTGGAGTCTCAATCTAGTCAGCAAAACTGAATTTTTGACATTAGCCAGTGCTGTAACCAATTTGCCAACTCTTACCGAGTGGTTAAAGTCTTCCGGCAATGTACTAGATTTCAGCTTGGCAAAAGCTTTCAAGACACAAGAACTGATTCAGTGCGGTTTCTTTCCCTGTCACTGGCAACCCGAAACCAACCATCTCGTCGTGGTGGTTACAGAAGCCGACAATCAAACTGTCCATCAGACAATCCAACGGGTTTGGCAGCAAGCCCAAGTACAAGAGATTCTAGCGACAGAGGATCAGCTTCTCAACCTGATTGTCGAGAAAAATTTGCAGAACCAACTGTTACAGGAAGGGCAGTTAACCCTGGCTCAATGGCAAGAGGCTCAAGCTCTCCATGAATCAACTGGTTCTTCCTTGGGTTCAATTCTCACTCGTTTAAGTTACCTGCGTCCAATTGACTATCTTCAAACCCTCTCCCAACTCACGGATTTTCCGATTTTTTCCCACTTAGTTGGCACAGATTTTCTGAGTATCGATTCTCATTTGATCCAGTCTTTCGACCCACAAGTCCTAATTCAAGATTTATTTTTTCCCATCGCGTGGTTAAATGATCATACGATTATGGTCATGGTGCAAGACCCCCTTGATCTAGAAGTCGAAACCAAAATTTATGCCCAAAACCCCGGTGTGGAAATTGTCAAGGTACTGGGAACCGAAAGTGATATTACGGTAATGGTTGATCGCTTCTACCGCAAGGATTTAACCCAAAAAGCGATTTACCAACTCTTGGCTCGTTCACCCAAAGAATCGGCTGCCCGTGTGTTTACCGCACCGCAAATTTTACTCGGTTATATTGGATTCCTAGCGCTGTGGGCTGGGCTGATTGCTAACTGGCAAGCCACATTGGTTTTTTTGCTGATTGCGGTTAACTTCTTCTTTGTGGTATCTATTCTGTTTAAGTTTAGTCTCAGTATGATTGGTTCTTTTGAGCAAACTCGTCAAATCACAGATCAAAACATTGCCGAATTAGACAACCAATCATTACCCGTTTATACCATTCTTGTCCCCGTTTATAATGAGCCAGAAGTTATTCCGATTTTGCTCAAAGCCCTGAGTCAGCTTGATTATCCCCAAGAAAAACTGGATGTTTTACTCCTTTTAGAAGAAAAAGATTTAGTCACGATTGAAGCAGCACGAGCGGCTAATCCTCCTCGCTATGTGCGCTTTATCTATATTCCGGATAGCCAGCCGAAGACTAAGCCGAAAGCCTGTAACTATGGCTTGGCATTTGCCAGGGGAGACTATCTGACAATTTACGATGCGGAAGATATTCCTGATCCAGACCAGCTTAAAAAGGCAATCCTGGCATTTAGAAAAGGTTCAAAGAGCTTAGTCTGTGTCCAAGCGGCGTTGAATTACTTTAATCGAGATGAAAATTTCTTAACTCGAATGTTTACCCTGGAATATTCCTATTGGTTTGACTATCTGTTACCCGGATTAGAAGCCTTGGGATTACCCATTCCTTTAGGCGGAACCAGTAATCATTTCCGCACGGATCGCCTGCGAGAATTAGGAGCCTGGGACCCTTTTAATGTCACCGAAGATGCGGATTTAGGAATTCGTGCCAGTCAACGAGGGTATACTGTCGGTGTGATTAACTCTACCACCTATGAAGAGGCGAATTGCCGCTTCAAGAACTGGATTCGGCAGCGATCGCGCTGGATCAAAGGCTATATGCAAACCTGGTTGGTTCATAATCGTCATCCTTATAAATCTCTCAAAACTCTCGGTCTAAAAAACTGGCTATCTTATCAATTTTTTATTGGCGGACATATCTTAGGATTTCTTTGTAGTCCAATTCTCTGGTTATTATTGTTGGCTGAACTGATCACTCAAGCTAATTTTATTGAAAAACTCTTGCCAAGTTGGATGATTTATATCTCCTTATTTAACTTGATTTTTGGCAATGCCATTGGCATTTATTTAAATATGATTGCCATGTTTCGGCGCAAATATTACAAGCTTTCATTATATGCACTACTCAATCCACTTTACTGGCAACTCCATTCGATGGCTGCTTATATGGCACTTTGGCAGTTGTTTACCAAGCCGTTCTACTGGGAAAAAACCCTGCACGGTATTAGTAAGTTCACGAAGCCTTCATCGGTGAAAATGTCTACATAAAAAGGATGTGTCAGGAACATAGGGGCAAGGATAGAATACGGCTTATTATTTATTCTTCAATTAGTGCCATTGAGTCAATGGGTAAGACACTGTAGCTACCAAAAAACCATTTGGCTGCCCGTAAGTAGTCGGACAAAAGAAAACGGCACGCTTATTAATTTGTGTAAATTGACCTCAAACTCTTACTATTCCCCATTCCCTAATCTCAACCGTTAACTTTAATTGTGTCCACCTACTTACAGTCCTTAAGGACGCATTTAATTAGGGCTTTTGAAACAAGCTTTTAATACCTGGGTTTGCAATCCGAAAAGCCCAAACATTCACTATCAAGGAACCCAGCTAGTGCCATTTCCAGTACGGCTTCGATGGGATACTCAATCTGGGCAGCCCGTCGTTCAAATGCTTCCCTGATGTGAGCCGGCAATGCGACCAGGATCATGCGAGCGGCCACCGGGCTAAGATGTTCAATTGTTTCCTGTTTAACAGTTGGTTGCATGGCTAGTCCCTAGTTGGTATGCGGACATTGAAAGGTGGTTTTGTCATATTCAGGATAATCCCTTCTAGCTCTGATGATAGCGATTGCCACTGGATAAAGTCGAGGGTATGGGTGGCGATCGCCACATCCCGATGGTCATAGTCCGCCAACCATGCCCAAGTGATGGATTTATGCCCACCCCGAAACCGTTCTTTGATGTCCTGCGCTTTGCCGACATAGAGTAACCCGTCTAGCCGATGACGTACCGCATAAATTCCAGGTTTGGTTGTCAGTCCAGCAAAATCTCTGGTAATGGGACTGCGCTCAACCGTTGTTCAATATCAGACATCAGCCGCTAGATTTCCTCCCTAAGCTTGACATATTTGTCGAATTGTGTGCCTAGATCGCTGGTCTAGTCATCTAAGTCATAACGTCAAATACTTTACAATACCATTTTTCCACAAGTCTCTTACTCCTCAATCAGTGCCATTGAGTCAATGGGTATGACACTGTAGCTACCAAAGATTTTCAGAATTTCTGTATGAGAGGCAGCTTCTGAGAGTGCCTCTTGCACCAACGGTGTAGAGGCATCGGCTTCTAAATCAATAAAGAAAAGATACTCACCTAGCGATCGCTTGGTTGGGCGAGACTCAATCCGACTCAGGTTAATCTCTCGCTGGGCAAAGGCTTGCAGAGGTTTAACTAAGGCTCCCGGTACATTGGCGGGGGTGCTAAAAGCCAGGGAGGTATGACTACCCCCAGGAGCCGATTGCTGACCCACAATCCAAAAACGAGTACAGTTGTCTGGATAATCATTGATAGCTGCCGCCAGGATAGGTAATTGATAAAGCATCGCCGCCCGTTGAGATGCGATCGCACCTGCTGTATAGTCAGTATCCAGATGCTGTAAGGCTTCTGTGGTTGAGTTTGTGGGTACGAGTTGTACCAAGGGTAGACTGTTTTCTAGCCACCCTTGACATTGGGCAAGGGCTTGAGGATGAGAATAAACGGTTTGGATTGCCTGAAGACGAGATGCCCGTGATAACAGGGCATGTTGGATTGGCAAAACCAATGCCTGTTGAATTTGTAGTTGATCCAGTTGCCACAAAGTATCCAACGTAATCGTGACACTGCCTTCTATAGAATTTTCCACAGGCACCACCGCCAAATCCGCTTGCCCTTTGGCGACGGCGTGCAGAGTTTGGGCAATGCTGGGATAAGGACATAACCAGGGTTTTAAATCACATTCACGGGTAAGAGTGCGACAGTAAGCTAATGCTGCCGCTTCTGCGTAAGTCCCTGGTGGTCCAAGATGGGCAATTGAAATTGACATAAACTGCGCTTTAGTTTATAATATAAAAATTTATTTGTCCTCAGTAATGAGATTTAAGAATTTCCGTCCTTAGGACTAAACCGTTGCTCTGATCGAGGCACTGAAAGTCTTCTATAGGAAGATAACGGTTGGCGAGCATAATTTCTACAATCGGAGTAAGGATGAAGTTACATGCTGTAGTCTCATTTACGAGACTCGCTCATCCCCATAACCTTAAAAAATTTCCCCCAGTTATGTAAATAAACTTTATTAAAGTAAGATTAACTTTAAGAAACTTAGACAAAACCCAACGTTGCTCTCACCCTATGACCAGCCAGTTTACTGCATCCCAATCCGTAGAACTTGCCGTACCCGAACAACCCATCCCGATTCAGCACTATTTACGTCAACCTCAGCGCCTGGTACACGCGATCGCTGATCCGAATCTGATCGAGCAACTGAGTCCAGAGCAGTTTCGCCTAAAGATGCGTCCATTGAATTTTCTGTCGTTAACCTTTCAACCACGAGTCATTCTCAAAGTTTGGGCAGATGGTGACGGTACAGTTCATCTGCGATCAGTAGATTGTGACATTCCTGGATTAGACTACATCAATCAACGCTTTACCCTGGAGGTCAAGGGAAAACTCTATCCTGAGCAACAGCAAAACACCACTCGGCTCAAAGGTAAGGCTGATTTAAAGGTTCGGGTGGATATTCCCTTTCCTCTATCGATGACACCCCAACCCATTATTGAAACAACCGGAAATGGATTACTCAAAAGTGTGTTGCTGCGAATTAAGCAGAAATTAATGCATCAACTGCTATTGGATTATCGGCAATGGGCTAACGCGGATCGTCAAACCCTTAATCAGCCTAACTCTCAGCATCTTGCACCCGCTGATAATCCCACCATTTAGTCATTTGTCAGGGAACAGGGAACAGGGAACAGGGAACAGGGAACAGGGAACAGGGAACAGGGAACAGGGAACAGGTAAGGTAGAGTGTTGAGTTAACTTCCTCATCTTCCCATCTCCCCCTGCTCCCTCTTTCCCTCTGCTCCCTCTGCTCCCTCTGCTCCCCCTGCTCCCTCTGCTCCCTCTGCTCCCCCTGCTCCCTCATTCCCCTCCCCATCCTTGAGTTGACACGGACGAAAGGAAAGGCGATGCTGGGGCGAAGGACCCAACTGTTGGAGGGCTAAACGATGTCGTTGAGTTCCGTACCCCTTATTAGCGGCTAAGTCGTAATCGGGATACTTCGTCGCTAAACGCTCAATTAAATCATCACGCCAGACTTTTGCCACAATGCTAGCCGCTGCGATTTCCAGCGATCGCTGATCTCCTTTAATCAGACTTTTTTGGGGTACAGGTAAGCCTACCAATGCCTGTCTCCCATCAATCAAACATAAATCAGGCTGCACTTTTAACTTAAGCACAGCCCGTTTCATTGCCAACAGAGAGGCTTGTAAGATATTAATTTGGTCAATTTCAGTACTGGTGGCATAACCAATACTCCAATCGACGGCTAACTCTTGAATCTCTTGCGCCAATTTCTGGCGTCGTAGACGAGTTAATTGTTTACTATCTTTCATTCCAGAACCAGCCAAATTGGGCAGAGTCGATGCGGGTAAAATAACAGCTGCTGCTACAACCGGACCGAATAAAGCGCCACGCCCAACTTCATCGACGCCGGCGACCAATTTGCGATCGCCCGATAGTTCCGGTAGTTGACAATAGTTAGCTGAATGTTCCATTTTCATGGATTCTTGAGAATCAACTTAAGGTGAATGATACTGAAATTTTGGCTGGTGGGTTGAGCGAAGTCGAAACCCACCCTACGGTATATCAAGGGTTTCGGTGATCCAAAATAGCTTATTTCAGTACCATTCAACCTAAGGTAAAAACCAGTACTGGCAAGCCTTGAGGTATGTATCCGTACCTCCAAATGAAAAAAATATTCCACTTCCCTCTCCTTGTAGGAGAGGGCTAGGGAGAGGGAAAGGGGAAGGGGAAAGGGGAGGGGTCTAATGACCAGCAGTATCCAAGCCTGGGAGAGGGGCTAGGGGTAAAGAACTGTAACCAAATCTCTATAGACATCTACGCAAACCTAATCAAAATGCATAGCTATAACCATCCTTACGGTGAATCGGTGTGCAGTAATCCAATCGGGTTGACCTCCTTTTCTTGTCGATAACGAACTCGC
>NZ_JAVJQN010000105.1:0-12218 GCF_040218245.1 Coleofasciculus sp. E1-EBD-02
CCCAAAAGGTGTGAACACAGGAACTTATGTTGCTCCACTTTGCCCATACAGCAACGGCAGAGGTGAGATCTATCCGACAACTGGCAAAAAACGGATTGGCATCAAACTAGAATATGTAGAAAAACCACTTCATCGTAAGGACGGATAGATCTATGCGTGTATTGTACCCAAAGTTGAAGAATTGTCTAGTTGTTTCCAGAAATGTGCAAACAGCTTCTAACTCCTGCTGAACGTTTAAGGGATAAAACGACTGACCCATGACCACTGCAAACCGGATTTTTCTGCTGGACTTTGAGAAGCCCCTGTATGAATTAGAGACCCGAATTAACCAAATTCGCGAACTCGCCCAGGAAAACAATGTTGATGTCTCTGACCAAATTCGCCAGTTAGAAGCACGGGCGGTACAACTACGTCAAGAAATTTTTAGTAGTTTATCGCCAGCCCAACGGCTTCAGTTAGCCCGTCATCCCCGGCGTCCGAGTACGCTGGATTATATTCAGGCGATTAGTGATGAATGGATGGAGTTACACGGCGATCGCGGCGGCTATGATGATCCAGCATTAGTCGGTGGGATTGGGCGCTTAGGGGGACGTCCGGTGGTGATGTTAGGGCATCAAAAGGGACGGGATACCAAAGATAATGTGGCGCGGAACTTTGGCATGGCGTCGCCCGGTGGTTACCGTAAGGCGATGCGGCTGATGGACCATGCGAATCGCTTCGGGATGCCGATTTTAACGTTTATTGATACGCCGGGGGCTTGGGCTGGTGTTGATGCGGAAAAATTAGGTCAAGGGGAAGCGATCGCCTATAATCTTCGGGAAATGTTTCGCCTGGATGTGCCGATTATCTGTACGGTGATTGGCGAAGGCGGATCGGGTGGTGCTTTGGGGATTGGCGTAGGCGATCGCATTCTCATGCTGGAACAAGCGGTTTATACGGTTGCTACTCCCGAAGCCTGTGCCGCGATTCTCTGGAAAGATGCGGCAAAAGCCCCCCAAGCCGCCACTGCGCTGCGGATAACCGCCTGGGATCTCAAAGATTTAGGAATTTTGGATCAATTAGTGCCTGAACCCTTAGGCAGCGCTCATTCTGACCCCTTAACTGCTGCCGCAACCCTTAAAGCTGCCCTCCTGCAAAATCTGGAAGATTTATCTCGGTTGAGTCCCAAGGAACGTCGGGAGTTACGCTATCAGAAGTTTCGCCATATTGGGGTTTTTACTGAGCTAAATGCCTGAAGACGGTTTGAGCGCTACAATAATTAAGGGGAATTTGGCATCCAACTTAAGTAAGAAGGATAAGGGCTGAATTATCCTTCCGACTTCTGCCCTTTTGTCAATGGAACCCAGATAGTCGTATAATTAGATCTGTAACAATTCTTCACAACTTAGCGTCAGGACGTTAATCCATCGACAAGTCAACCCTAGTTTGATCCAAATCTAAACCTAGCCATTCGGGATTAACCGTCAAACTTTCTGGTTTAGTGTCTGTGGGACAAAGAAACTCGGAGAACGTTTGTTGTGTTCGATATTGTCTATCGGCGGCTGTCGTTGAATCAAATACTTAGATTACAATCATTAGCCGCTTACCATAGCGGTTGGCGATCGCATGAGGTATACCATTGTCTTCCCTAGTCACCCTTCCATCGGGGATAAATGTTCAGTCAAACAGAGGAAAACTGGTGTATCCAGGTTTTTTAGTGAGAATGTAGCCGCAAGAAATGATTCGCTGTCACTTAATTCAATTGTTTGTCGGCGGACTCTTTGTTCCCGTTAGATCCAGTTAGATCCATAATCCATATAAGTTAACTGGGGAACCCTTACCGCATCCAAGTTGGAAAATTTTATGACATCTTCGGTTAAAAAACGTGCCTTGATTACTGGCGCAAGTAGTGGTATTGGCAAAGCTACGGCTTTAGCCTTTGCCAAAGCCGGAATTGATCTGGCATTAGTCAGTCGTTCCCAGGACAAATTAGAGGCAGTAGCCACCGCCGCCCGAGAAGCTGGCGTCAATGCTCAATCCTATCACCTGGATCTGAGTCAACTCGATCAGGTCAAAACCAAGATCGAAGCGATCGCGGTTGAATTTGCCTCCCTGGATATTTTGGTCAACAATGCGGGTATGGGCTATACCGGTACGTTGACGGAAACCCCCTTAGCGGATTGGCAGCAGGTAATGGATCTCAATCTTACCAGCGTATGGCAATGCATTCTTGGTGTTTTACCCACCATGCGTCAGCAGCAACACGGCACAATTATTAACGTGGCATCCATTGCGGGTCAACAACCCTTTCCCGGTTGGGGTGCTTATAGCGTCAGCAAAGCCGGGTTGATTGCCCTATCCAAAACCCTAGCGGCTGAAGAACGCGACAATGGTATTCGGGTGGTGACGGTATGTCCAGGGGCAGTGAATACGCCAATCTGGGATACAGACACCGTAAAAGCCGACTTGAATCGGTCAGCCATGTTAACCCCCGAAATTGTTGCCCAATCTCTTTTGCACGTCGCCTTAATCCCCCAAGCGGCTGTTATCGATTCCCTGACTCTCATGCCCAGTGCCGGAACTCTCTAGAACGACACTATCCAACTCTCCCATCCAACCTTGTCAAGATTATCAATACTACCCAATTATGACTATTGCTTCCTCCAATGGTTTGAATCGCTCTGACTCTATGACACCTGTGACTCCTAACCCGTCCACCCCTCAAGTAGAAACCCGACCCGATCGCAATACCCAGAATGGTCAGCAACCCCAGCTACGGCTTCCTGGAGAAGCCTCAACCGAAGACATGATGGACGCCGTGCGGACGCTACTTTTAGGCGTTGGCGAAGATCCCGAACGTGAGGGATTACTGAAAACCCCAAAACGAGTCGCGGAAGCCATGCAGTTTTTGACCGGTGGCTACAATCAGTCCCTGGAAGAATTAGTAAATGGGGCGATTTTTGATGAAGGTCACAACGAAATGGTGTTAGTGCGGGATATTAATTTCTTTAGCCTGTGTGAACACCACATGCTGCCATTTATGGGACGGGCGCACGTTGCTTATATTCCTAATGAGAAAGTTGTGGGACTAAGTAAGTTAGCGCGTGTTGTGGAAATGTATGCACGGCGGCTACAAGTTCAGGAACGCCTAACCCGCCAGATTGCCGAAGCCATTCAAACTATTTTAGAACCCCAGGGAGTGGCTGTAGTCATGGAAGCCACTCACATGTGTATGGTGATGCGGGGGGTACAAAAACCCGGTTCCTGGACAGTAACCAGCGCCATGGTGGGTGTGTTCCAAGAGGAACAGAAAACTCGTGAAGAGTTTCTCAATTTGATTCGCCATCAACCCAGTTTTATGTAGTTCCGGGTGGATGGTTGATCTTCATATAAATGATCCGAATCCCGTAGGGGCGCACTGACATCATTGGTGTCAACTTAAGAGGAAACGCAAGCAATAGCTTGACTCTACCCCACCCTAACCCTCCCCTTATCAAGGGGAGGGAACATTTCCGCCCAAGTCTATGTATTCAACCAAACATGATAGAACGTCTCGCATGGAAGCGGTACAGTCACCTGTGATTCCCATCGTTGGTGAACTGATTCGCCGTCATCCCGGTACAATTTCCTTGGGACAGGGTGTCGTGTATTACCCGCCGCCACCAGAAGCGATCGCACGATTGCCGGAATTTCTGGCTGATCCCAATAACCACAAGTACAAGGCAGTTCAGGGAATTGCACCGTTATTATCTGTGATTGCCGCCAAACTGCACACAGATAACGGGATTACCCTTAACCAGCACAACTGTATCGTCGTCACCGCAGGCGCAAACATGGCGTTTATGAATGCCATTCTCGCCATTACCTCTCCCGGAGACGAGATTATTATTCAAACGCCTTACTATTTCAACCACGAAATGGCAATTACCATGGCGAGTTGTCATCCGGTACTTGTGGCAACGGATGAGAATTATCAACTGCGTCCCCAGGCGATCGCGAAAGCCATCACAGAGAAAACCAAAGCCGTGGTGACGATTTCACCGAATAATCCTACCGGGGCGGTTTACTCTAAAGCCGCGTTACAGGCGGTAAATGAACTCTGTCGGGAACGGGGAATTTATCACATTAGTGATGAAGCGTATGAGTATTTTACCTATAACGGCGTCAAACACGTTTCCCCGGCGGCGTTTCCCCAAAGTGACTCCCATACAATTTCCCTGTATTCCCTGTCGAAAACCTATGGATTTGCCAGTTGGCGCATCGGCTATATGGTAATTCCCCAGCATCTGCTGGCGGCGGTAAAGAAAATTCAGGACACGATTCTGATTTGCCCCCCGGTTGTCTCCCAGTATGTCGCCTTAGCCGCCTTACAGATGGGATTGAGTTATACCCAACCCCACATTCAGGCGATCGCGACGGTGCGACAGTTGATATTAGAGGCGTTACAGCGATTGGATGGGTTGTGTGCGATCGCACCCGCCGACGGCGCGTTTTACTTTTGGCTTAAAATAAATACCTCAATCAACCCAGTCGAGTTAGTCGAACGCTTGATTCGTGATCATCGCGTCGCCGTGTTACCCGGTACAACCTTTGGCATGGAAGAGGGCTGTTATTTGCGAATTGCTTATGGGGCGCTACAAAAAGAAACAGTCGCCGAGGGTATTGAACGCTTAGTGCAAGGATTACAAACGATTTTGTCCTGAGACACCCTTATTGACAAACAACAAAGGACATAGGACCAATGACCAATGACGAATTAGGTATTTATTCCTCTTTTAGTCTCGAAAAAGATTTGCTAATGTTATTGAGGCTGTAAAGCAGACTAATTTAACACATTTTAACAAAATCCGATGAAACATTACTGTGAAGCTTGGTTAAACGAATGGTGCTACGAGAACGGCTGGACAGACTTATATATTGAGCGCAATAACTATTGGGCGTTCCCACCGGGCGCTGTAATTCCAGAACCGTTGCCGATAGACGCCTTGAAATGGATTAAAGCGGAAAAAGGCTGGAGTGGCGAAGAAAAATGGTGGTCAATTGGGGCAATGTTGGTTACTGTTGTTGCCGCTATTTTGACTGTTTATTTGCAGTCGCCTATGCCTTTGGGTGTAGCCTTTGCCTTTGCTGCTGTCACAGTTGGGCTATTAGAGGTTGAACTTGAATAGATTCTTATTGAAACTTTACAATACCCAACCGCCAAATTCCTAAGCGGCTAAAGCGGCAACACCCATCTGGTCAATGATCTCGTTGAATAGGGAAATTTGCTCATTCAGGTCTAATAACGCGATCGTTCTCAACAGAGTTGTAGCTGAGGATGAAAGCGGATAAGCGATCGCCACTGGACTCACTTCACCTGTGGACATCCAATCAAATAGCTGAGTCCAAAACGCCAGTTTTGTTTTCAGCGTGAATAGTCCGTATTGACGACTGATGGGGCTATCTGTCTCCTGTAATAAGTCCTGCATCGCCGCTAACTGTTCAGTAGCAGGCATTTGCTTGATCCGATGCAGCAACCCTTGGGTCAAAAATAGCCGTGCCGCACCCGCAGGTGTTGGCGCTAGAGAACAACCTAGGTTTTGGTACATTCCCCATAGCAGCCCTAACTGATCCTCAACAGACAGGCGCTGGAAGTCGCTAAACGCCTGGTTAACGGCTGGCTTTAGTTCAAGAGTTGCGGTGGGCAGTTGGTTAGTCATGAACATCATGCACGAATTAGGGCAGCAATGAGTTAACAATTGTTCAAAGTAATTATTCTAATTGTAATAAAACTTAAACGGCAACTCTACGTCAATTGGGATTTAGCCGAGGTATTACGACTTGACAAAGGTTCAGAGATAGCCGTAAAACCGCTGTAGTAGCGGCAGAGAGGGCTGGAGAGAACATTTCCCAGGTAAAGATTTGAATTCCTGATTATTCCTATAGCCTAAATGTAAGATGGATGGTACGCTCCTTAAGCTGGGTTCGTAGTAGGCACGAAGCGTGCCAGAAGCGCTAAAGCGCTGACTACAAACTCTCAAGTCAGTGCCATTCAAGTTAAGTCAGTGCCATTCATCATAAGATGCGTCTCAAACTCCTTTAAAGCCCACCTCTGTATCCGCTTCCTTATCTGAATTCCCAGGTGGCAGCGTAACTGTTTCAGCCATTTTGCGAAACACGCCAATCTGATTGAGGACAATACCGCCAATAATCACCGCCCCACCGATATATTGCGCCATCGTAGGCACTTCCCCCAGAATAAAATAAGCCGCTAAAATTCCAGCAATGGGGCTAAAGGAACTCGCTAAGGAAACATCGGCTGCACCCGTTGCCTTTAACCCCATAAACCAACAGAGTTGACCCCCGACGACAATCACCATGCCGTAAATCAACATCCATTGCCACAGAAAGGGCGAAAACACATCCATAAAATGATTGGGTTCAAACAGCATCAAGACAACGACAAAGAACACTAACGTTGCCATTGCCATGCGATATATGCTGAAAATAGCCAAGGGAATCTGGCGTAACTTTACCTTACTAATAATCGTAGAGAAAGCTAACGCCACGGCACCGCCTGCGGCAAATAATTCACCAGTACCAATCTGAAATCTCCCCATGTTCATCATATCCGTGGCGGGAGTCTGAAGTAATACAGTCAGAGAAACGCCAATGAACGAAACCACCGCACCCGCTATCACCCACTTATTTACCCGTTCTCCCAGCAAGAGTATCGATAACGCCAGAATCAGGGGCGGTTCAATGCGCCCAATTAGCACCACATTATTGACCATTGTTAAGTCTAGTGCCATAAATGTTAAAGCCGGAGCCAATGCCCCGGACAGTATTGCCACCCCCGTCAATCCCAGCCAATCTGTCCACGAGAGACGTTTTAAGGATTCAACATTCCACTGCTTGCCATAGATTAAGATGAGGGCGATTAAGGCACAAAGATTTCCTGCAAACAGAACATTACAGAACGAGATGGGATTTCTGCCATCGATTAGATTTTGATCTCCCAAATTAGTTAACATCCGGATTACCGCATTGGCTGACGCGAAAATCACAATCGCAATCAACAGATAAGCGCGTCCGGGAATTCGATTGAATACATTAGCCGGGTTCGCCATTCGTCTGGACATCAGGTGAAGGGGGACTCCTGGATTGACTCAGCCAAAACCGACATGATTTGGCGTTGGCGACTATTGTATCATCCAACGTTTTCATCGCACTCTTACACTCCAGATCCCCGACTTCTTTGTCGAAATCCTGCTTACCTAAATGCATGGGATTCAGAAGTCCGGGATCTACCGGAACTACCCCCCTTATAACCCAGTCCGCGCAGGCGGACTTTGTTTGTGTAGCAGCGATTTCAATCGCCGTGGCAAAAGGAGATGATACTGTATCCTGATCTCAAAACCCTAATAGCCAAACCAACGATAGATTTTTTTGTTGGAAGTCATTGCTGCATTAGCCGAACAGTTATCTTCTGACGCCGGGGAATGTAACGTTTTCTTTCTCTGCGTTTCCAGTAGAGCAATAATAGTCTGATGAATCAGTTCTTCGACCATCATTCGCTCTTCTATGGAAGCGTAAAAGCGTCTAGGGTTTTTGGGGAGTTTTTCAGATTCGTACAGGATAGTATAAGATTGATCCGGAATTCGACTTAATACCTGATTTATGAGCTGGTTAAATAATTCTGCCTGAGCAAAAGCTTCTTGATAAGGAGTCTCTGGATAAGTTGCCAAGATATCTTTGACTTCTTGAATGACAAGGAGACAGGTTAGATTGATTATTTTCTGCGGCATGATGCTGATGTTCTTGTTTAGGAATAGTGTTTAGTGCGCCAAAAAAACAGAAAAAATGAAATGAATTCAAAAAAATCAATTTTCGAGTTTTACTAGCAATTTTTGACAATTAACTAGAGAAGAAACCGCTTCATTCACCATAATCTCTAAGTTAGATTCAGAGTCAGTTTCAAACAGAAAACGTTCACCTGGAAAAATAACCCGTTGCCAATTAGTATGGGATTGATTCACAAGCCGGATAACCTGAACCTGGCTGGTGTGATTAGTGTAACAGCAGAGATTTTGGTGATTATTAGATATACTTTGGCTGGGTTTAGAGACAAAAGTTGTTTGACGAGAAGTGGTTTGAGAATTCATATCTATCTGTAAATGAAGGGTGAGTGGCTATGAGTCAGAAGAGAGGTTGCTAATCCTAGCCGGATAGGGGTTGAGCTGGGATGAATGGAGATCCATCTGCCTACATCTTGCTTGTCGGTCGGGATAATGCTGAAACCTTTAACTTGACTGACATCTAGTAGCATATCAATTCCTGCTAGACTCTTACGTCTGTCTAAAGATGGGGACTTATATGAAGTTGCTTTGTTACGCTGAATACAGGCGTATTTGCATGGCAGAATCTATTAATCTTTCCAAAACACTGAATCACACACCTGAAAATCTATCTATGGGGGAATATTTACAGGGGAAAAGGAGTACCGGGACGTTTGACATGGACTTAAAACAGTTTATACAGCAGCTAGATGCATTACAAGGACGTTTAGAGCAGCTTTACCACTGTGTCAATACTTCAAACGGCAAATCCCACCTGTTACCGTCAGCCTTTAAAGAACTCGGTATGGCTTCAGAAGAACTGCAAGTAGCGATGGAGGAACTTCTAGCACAGGCGGAGGAATCGGCAGCGATGCACGTAAAATTAGCAGCCGAACGCCAGCGTTACCAACACCTATTCCAGTTTTTGCCCCATGCTTACCTAGAAACAGATACCAATGGGAAAATTATAGAAGCAAATCAAGCTGCTGCCAACCTAATGAATGTATCGCAGCGGTTTTTAGTGGGTAAACCCCTAGACATCTTCTTCCCGAAATCTGATCGCCGCAAGTTTCCGGCTAAACTCATCCAGATTCAGCAGCGTAACATACAACAAGAATGGATCGTTCAGATTCAGCCGCGTCAAGGTGAACCTCTAGAGGCGACTTTGACTGTAAGTCCCTACTGTGACTTAGACAATCAGCCGATCCGTTTGCACTGGATAGTACAGGATATTCGCGATCGCCAATCAATGCTGAGGGGGGATAATGGTAATGATAGTAACCTCTACCGGAATCGTCCCCGGTATATTTATCATAAAGGCGAGACAATTTCCCTCAAACCCCATACCATTTGGATCATCTTCCAAGGCGTGATCAAACTGAGTACAATAAGCGAAAGTTGCGATGAAATAATATTAGGATTAGTCGGAGAATCCATGCCCTTCGGTTCTAGCATGACATCTCTACCGATTTACGAAGCCACTGTTGTCTCGGAAACAGCGGAGTTAATTAGTATTTCCCGAACTGAAATTGCTGCTTCTCCTCAGCTATCCCAGACGCTTTTACCTTGCATAAATCAGCGGATACAGCAGACAGAATTTCTCCTATCTATTGCGGGTAAGCGACAAATAACTAACCGTTTAAACTGTTTCCTATCCTGGTTAAAAGAGAAATTTGGTCAACCGACACCAGAGGGGACTCGTTTAACTATTCGCCTGACGCATCAGGATTTTGCGAACGCCTGTTGCACCACTAGAGTCACGATTACTCGACTCTTCAATCAGTTACAGCAGCAAGGAACAATTACCTTTGACGCGCAGCGCCATTTGGTATTGAGAGATTGAATTGTCCATCTAGCTGACTTAAGCCCTCAACTAAAGTTGGGGCTAAAAGCTAAAACCCGTTGAAACGGGTTCAAAGAGCTATACCATTGAATAGGGCGCAAGTCTTTGCGCCCCTACGGTTTCCGGGCGTAAGCCTAATTCATCAAATTGGGTGTGCCACGCCACACTTATACAATGTTTCAAGCTACTCGTCGCCGTCTGGCACTTTGGTATACAACAGTTACGGCTGTCTTATTATTACTATTCGCGACAGGGGTTTATTTATATGTCCGCAGCACCTTAATTGAACGGGTAGACGATACCTTAAAGCATGTGGTGGAAGTTGTCGATCGCTCCCTAGTGATTCAGCCAACTGAGGGAACGGTTACTCCTTATCAAATTAACGTAGAAGCCAGTTTTCGCGATAATACCCAAGCCGTGGAGGATGACCACATTGACTTAGAATGGTTTAGTCCCACGGGTGAGTTGCTGTGGTCAACCCTATCAGAACCCCTGGATATTCCCCTGCATCCCCGACAAACAGCGGAAACTGTCCATCTATCCCCGGATCACCTGCTGCGTCAGTTCACCAAGCGAGTCGAACTGGGACGGTATGTTTTAGGCTATTTACGGGTGAGTCATCCCTGGTTTGAAGTCACCAAACCCATCCGCCAGTTAATCGTCGATTTAACGGTGGGAACAACCCTAATGATTCTCTCCACCGCCGCGATTGGTTGGTTACTCTCCGAACTCGCTATGAAACCCGTGCGCGACTCCTACCAACGGTTAAAACAGTTTACTGCTGATGCCTCCCATGAGTTAAGAAATCCCATCGCCACGATTCAAACTAACGTGCAAGTTGCGCTAGCTGATCCCGATATGGAACCGCAATGGCAACGCCATCAACTTAAAGTAGTAGAACGACTTACTCAGCGCTTGGGACGATTGGTGAATGATTTGCTCTTTTTGGCGCGGGTTGATAGTGGTATGGTACAACCCGAATGGCAACCTGTCCCCTTGGATGCGTTGCTGATGGAAGTGATTGAAGAACAACAGTTAATTGCTGATCAAAAGGGTATTTTTCTGTCGCTGCATTTGCCAGAAACCCCTGATTTTGATTTAAAATCTAACGATACGAAGGCTGAATTATCCGTTGATTCTACCGTTCGTAGTGAGCGCTTTAGCGCTTCCCAGCCCCCCCTACAACCCTTAGACGACGAGGTGTTTACCGTTCGTAGTGAGCGCTTTAGCGCTTCTGCGCCCCCCCTACAACTCTTAGATGATGACATGTTTACCCTTCTCGGCGACTGGAATCAGTTAGCGCGTTTATTCACCAATCTCGTCAGTAATGCAGTGCAATATACGCCACCCAAAACAGACAAAGACGAGGAAGGGTGGGTGCAGGTGAAACTAGAATTAGTCAAGCGTTCCACTAAAGGTGGACGACAAGGTTCTTCCTGGATTCAAGTTCAAGTCCGCGACAATGGTATTGGGATTCCTGAAACCGCATTACCGCTGATATTTGATCGCTTCTATCGCATCGATCCCGCCAGAACTAAAGATGCGGCGTCAGGTTCCGGATTAGGGTTAGCGATCGCTAAAGCCATTGTAGACAATCATCATGGTCAGATTCACATAGACAGCACACTGAATCAAGGCACTACAGTAACCGTTATTTTACCAATGAGTCAGCTTGATTCCCCCAAACGACTGTATGTCAGTGTTCCCTAATCTCAACCGTTAACTTTAATTGTGTCCACCCACTTAAACAGTTAGATTAATGGTGAAATTAACGTTTCGGCTGACTTTTTGTCTGCTTTTTATCATATTCTTTTTTCAGGACTGTCCCCAATCCCAGGGCTATAGCTGAACCCAAAAGGGTAAGCGGTTCAGGGACAGTCGCCACAATGGACTCTGCGGTCAAATCAAAATTTTCCTCTCCTCGAATTGCCAAGGAAATAGCATCAACCTGGGTCAAATCAATTGCTGCAACATTATCAAACTCATTGAACTTGAAGACAACAGAGGTAGGATTGAAACTAGGAGATAGAGTTCTGGTTAGACTGGCAGTACCGTTATTATCCATCACCGAAAGAGTTAAGATCGCTTCCAAATCAGCACTGAGTACATTAAAACGGAATAATTTATTGATTCCTCCTCCGGTTACGTCTAGACTCAAACCATTTTCATCCTCTCCATGCCAGGTAATCAGTGTCTCACTCTTAACGCCTGTATCATTGCTAATCGTCAGAATTCCAGGTTCAGTCGGTGAACCTAGTACGGCTACTTCCGCATTTAGTGAACTGGGGGAAGGATTTTCTAATATTGTTAATCGGATATCGCGTTTTCCCCTAACGATTGGATTAGCAGAGTGACATCCTCCTACACCAAATCAAAGATTATGGTGTAGGCTTCCTCAAATCACTTTGAAGATTTCCTGGTTACTCCCTTTCGGGGTTGCGCCACTTGCCTAGATTGGTTTTGGTTTTCACCAACCCCCGGTAGATCGGCTGCACAGGCAGTTTCCTTTCCCGCAAGTCCTGCGGTACTAATTTGCTCTATTCCTCGGTTTCTGATTACCTGACCACTGGCTACATCCC
>NZ_JAVJQN010000115.1:0-8791 GCF_040218245.1 Coleofasciculus sp. E1-EBD-02
CCAGCCACCAATCACCTTTCGACAAAACCCGCCCTGCCCCAACCTTTCACCTTACCAAAAACCCAATGTAGGGGCGGGTTTAGGGACAAAATTAAACAGCGCCCCAACAACCATACAACACAAACCGCCCAGCTCCAACCATTCACCTAACCAAAAACCCAATGTAGGGGCGGGTTTAGGGACAAATTCATCAAGCCACCAATCATCTTTCGACAAAACCCGCCCTGCCCCAACCTTTTACCTAACCAAAAACCCAATGTAGGGGCGGGTTTAGGGACAAATTAATCAAGCCACCAATCACCTTTCGACAAAACCCGCCCAGCCCCAACCTTTCACTAATTCCCTAAAGTCCCAAATTCGACATTTTTCTGGTGCGATCGCGGTTGAGAATAAGGTGGGTTTGGTTGTCCAGTTTGGGATTAATCGATTGCCGTGCGGTGGGGGAATGGGCGGGTTTTGTTGTTCCGTTATTGGTGAGGAGGGCGGGTTTTGTTGTTTCGTTATTGGTGAGGATCTGAATTGATTCCCTAAACCCGCCCCTACAATTGTCCTTTAATCGGTTGATCATAATTGAGTGCTGCAAACGGAAAAGAAGACATGATTTTGAATGAGATTCAGAACTATCTATCTCACCAAGGGAGAGCATCCCTGGCTCAAATGCAGATTCATTTTGGCATTCATGCAGACGCTCTACGCGGTATGCTGAACCGACTCATCCGCAAAGGGAGAGTGCAAAAGTTACCGACTCCAAAGCGCTGTCACCATTGTGTTGACTGCTCTCAAGAGTCTCTGGAATTCTATGAATGGATAACCGATGAGCCTGCGGCTGCGATCAACAAGCAGGAGTGCTGCTCCCATGGCACTGAAGCGTCGGTTCAGTAGCAGAAATGTGCCATAACCCCTAATTCGATCAGGGCTGAGTGCTAATCCTCTACTGATTCTGCAAATAACAATGGCAATTGGGCTTTTCCATCAAAGATTCAACTAAACTATTCAAGGCGACGGCGGCTAATAATCCACCGCCAATCGTCCCCAGAGTGGTAATATACTCCACACCCGAACCCATTAATCGCCGTTTAGCGGCTGGGGCGTGGCTGAAGCCAATCGGCATTCCTACAATTAAGGAGACTTGCAGTTGTCCTTGTTCGATGCGTTTCAAGGCGGATATCAATACTGATGGGGCATAGCCGATCACTAAGATACAACCAGGCGTGAGGTGTTGTAATCGTTCCTGCCATTTTCCTTGTTGGCAAAACCTGCGTTCGGCTTCATCAGCACTGTGGATGTGGGGTTCATCAATTAGAGTCTTGACAGTAAGCCCTAAATGTGCAATCCGCGTCTGGTCAAGAGCGGCGACAACTGGAGAAACATCAGCGACAATTTCACAGTGAGTCTTGAGGGCATTTCTAGCTGAAGCGATCGCCCCCTGGCTCAAACGCACAAAATCGACTAAACTGACATCACCACTAGCGAGTACCAGTTTAGTCAGTAAATCTCGTTCAATTTCATTCTTTTGGGATAAATCCGGTAACAGTTGCTGTAAGGATTCGCTAAAGTCTTCGGGATGAGCATCACAGGCAGCATCTAAACTGTACCAAAATGGTGCTAATTCTTCTAATCCAACCGTCGATTCTAGTTCTAATTGTCGCAGTTGCACCAGTGCTTCAGTTTGAATCTTTCGACAACAATGATCGCGTCCTAACAATCCTTCCAAAGCCGATGCTGTTTGGCGCAAACGAGCCAATTGTTGCATCACTGAGCGATATTGCTGTTGCAGTTTAGACGTTAATTGGTCAACCTTGAGATCTCCAGAATCAGGTTTCAATAACTGACGAATATGATCCAATTGAAACCCCTGAGATTTTAACGCCACAATCCGCCGCAAATGCTGCACATCTGCATCGGTATAGAGACGATAGTTAGCCGCAGAACGTTTCGCCTCTGGTAACAACCCCAAGTTGTGATAATGCCTGACCATTCTCGGAGTTAAACCATTACCAACTGCTGCGGTGAGTTGTTTGATGGTTAAGTATTGGTTTGCCATTTTGCTAGTTTAGCACTTGACCTTGACATCAATGTCAAGGTTTAGGATGAGTCAGTCGGGGACTCATCAATCATGACATGAAAAAAATCATCGCAGAACATGCGGATACTTGGGCGGCGGTAGCCTGTGCTGTTTTAGTATGCCTGGGTTGGCTTTTTCTCCAACTTGGCTGGTTAGGATTAGCGTTATTGATCCTCCCAGCCGCCTATGTGATTGGAGGTTACGGGAGTGCGAAAGAGGGACTAACGACTCTGTTTGTCGAAAAGGAACTCGATGTTGATTTATTGATGATCATCGCCGCATTGGGGGCGGCATTTTTAGGCATTTGGCAGCAGGACTATTTCTTGATTGTTGATGGCGCAGTATTAATTCTTATCTTTGCCATCAGTGGTGCATTAGAAGATTACGCCATGAAACGAACCAGCCGTGCGATTAGCAGTTTGATGGGATTGACACCTGATACAGCACGGGTTATCCTCCAAGGTAAAAACTGTCAGATTCCGATTCAAGACTTAAAAATCGATGACAAAATTTTAGTGAAACCCGGAGAATTAATCCCAACTGACGCCTTGATTATTGAAGGTGCAAGTAGTCTCAATGAAGCCTCTATCACCGGAGAGTCGCTCCCTCGAGAAAAAACCGTGGGAGATGAAGTTTTTGCTGGCACCATTAATGGGGCTGGGGCGTTAATTCTGCGAGTCCATCAACCCCCTGAAAGTAGCTTGATTCAACGGGTTATTCGTTTGGTCAAGCAAGCGCAAACGGAAGCCCCGCCATCTCAACTATTCATTGAACGCTTAGAACGCGGTTATGCGAAAGTAATTGTAGTTTGTGGTATCCTGCTGGCAATTCTTCCCCCTTTTGTTTTCAATTGGGATTGGCAAAGGACGATTTATCAGGCTTTGGTTTTTTTGGTTGTTGCGTCTCCCTGTGCTTTAATGGCAGCAATTATGCCGACACTGCTATCGGGAATGACGAATGGGGCGCGACAGGGTATTTTATTTAAAAGTGGCGCTCAGTTGGAGGTAATCGGCAAAATACGAGCGATTGCCTTTGACAAAACGGGAACTCTGACGACTGGAGAACCAAAAGTTATCCAAATTATCAGTGTTGACCGAAATGATGAAGATAAGGTTTTGTTAAAAGCAGCCGCTGTGGAAACCTATTCCGAACATCCTATCGCCAAGGCAATTGTGCAAGCGGCTATGGATAAATCATGGATGTTAACATCGGCTACCAATGTATTATCTCACACAGGTTTTGGGATAAGTGGTAATGTTGACGGGGAAGTAATAAAAGTTGGTACAGCTAAATTTATTCAATCCGAAATTGCTCACGTCCCCACAACTCTAATCGCAGAAAGTGAACGCCTGAAACAAGACGGCAAAACCATCGTTTGGGTGGCGGCGGCGGGTAAACTCTTGGGAATTATCGCGGTTGCCGATACAGTGCGTCCGGCGGCTGCAACTGTGATCAAAGACTTGAAAAAACTGGGCATCGAACAGGTGATTATGCTGAGTGGTGATAGCAAAACTACGGCAGGTTACATTGCCCAGCAGCTAGGAATTGATCATGTTTATGCCGAACTTTTACCAGAAGATAAAGTTAAGGTGATCAAAAGGCTGAAAAAACACGATCAAACCGTAGCCATGGTGGGTGATGGTATCAATGACGCCCCAGCTTTGGCAACCGCATCTGTGGGAATTGCTATGGGAACTGCTGGGAGTGATGTGGCGTTAGAAACCGCCGATGTTGTATTAATGGCAGATCGTTTGGACAAGTTAACGGCTGCGGTTCGTTTAGGTCGTCGTGTGACTCAGGTGGTTACCCAAAATATTGGGTTTGCTTTGTGTAGTATTGGTTTGTTATTAGTGGCTAATTTTACGATTGGCATTAGTCTTCCCCTCGGCGTTATTGGACATGAAGGTTCTACTATACTGGTGATTCTGAGTGGTTTACGCTTGCTTAGACATTAGACTACTCTGGACTTTCGCGGCTACGTTAAGGTAGAAAGATGGTTTGGTCAGTTTCGACCCGATCAGGAGTCGCCGTTGCCGTAGCTGTCAGTCAATGATGTATTCATTGCCGTTGAGTTACCGTAGTTAAGTACGAGAGTCAGCGTGAGAGACTAGAGTTTAGCCTAGCTGTTCGTTCCCTGTCAGTTAGGGATGATTCTCCTTTTCGATTGTCAGGTGTACATTTACTAATCTGGGAAACATTTCCAACAATGTCTCCAAGCCAATACTACAGCATCACCCACCGACTATGCAGACTATCGAAAAGACAGAAACCAAACTTCTAGAGCTGAAAACCCGCCTGAGTGAGATTACCGATATTGAAGCCGCCGCGTCTTTGTTGTATTGGGATCAGGCAACCTATATGCCGCCCAAAGGCGCAGCCGCTCGCGGACGGCAGTTAGCAACGTTGCAACAAATTTCTCATAGTAAATTTACTGATCCAGCCATGGGTGAGCTTCTAGAGGACTTACGTTCCCTAGAAGCCAGTTTGCCCTACGACTCGGATGAAGCCAGTTTAGTCCGGGTTACCCGCCGCAAATATGAGCGGGCGGCACGGGTTCCTGCCACGTTTATGGCAAAATTTTCTCGCCATCGCACCGATACGTATGGGGCTTGGGTTGCCGCACGCCCGGACAATAATTTTGCGGCTGTTGAACCTTATCTGGAAAAAACCCTGGAGTTGAGCCGGGAATTGGCGAACTTTTTCCCTGGATATGATCATATTGCTGATCCGTTAATTGATTTTGCCGATTATGGGATGCAAGCTGGCTTTTTGCGATCGCTGTTTGCTCAGTTGCGAGACGAATTAGTGCCGATTGTGGAAGCGATTACCGCTCAACCGATGACGGATGATCGGTGTTTGCATCAGTATTATCCGGCTCAAGATCAGTTAGCCTTTACGCTGAAAATCATTGAGCAGTTGGGGTATGACTTCCAACGGGGACGACAAGATCAAACCCATCACCCGTTTATGATTAACTTCTCTACAGAAGATGTGCGAATTACCACTCGCGTCTACGACAATGACTTAGGACAGGCGCTGTTTAGTAGTATTCATGAAATGGGTCATGGGTTGTATGAACAAGGGATTAGCCCAACCTTGGAAGGAACACCCTTAGCGGGTGGGACTTCGGCAGGGATTCATGAAAGTCAATCTCGATTGTGGGAAAATATCGTCGGGCGCAGTCGCGGCTTTTGGCAATTCTTCTATCCCCAACTACAAGCTGCGTTTCCCCATCAACTTAAGGATATTTCCTTAGAGACATTCTACCGAGCCATCAACAAAGTTGTGCGATCGCTCATTCGCACGGATGCAGATGAGGTGACGTACAACCTGCATGTGATGATTCGCTTTGATTTGGAACTGGACTTGCTAGAAGGGAAATTAGCCGTCAGGGACTTACCGGAAGCCTGGAGAGAACGCTATCGGTCTGATTTAGGCATTGTCCCCGAAACGGATATGGATGGCGTTCTCCAAGACGTTCACTGGTATACCAGTCAAATTGGCGGGATGTTCCAATGCTATACCCTGGGCAACTTGATGAGCAGCCAAATTTTTGAAGCCGCCTTAGTCGCTCATCCGGAAATCTTAGCTAACATTGAACAAGGACAATTCAGTACCTTGCATAATTGGTTAAAAGAAAACATATACCAACACGGTTGCAAGTACACGGCGGCTGAATTAATCAAGGGCGTCACTGGTGCAGATTTGCACATCGCTCCATTCATCCGTTATATCCGGCAAAAGTACGGGCAACTTTACGATTTGTAAAGATTGCTTGATTTTTCCTGTGTGGCTCAACCGCATAAAACACTCATGCAGCAAGGTTTTAATTAACTGATCTGCTTAATCACCTCTGTTACCCCGCGCCCGAAAAAAAGTGGTTACGCTTCTGTTACCGCTTTGGAGTAGGGCGTTTTTCCGGAGTCATACCTCTCGACTTCTATCCTTTTTGAAGAAAGCGCTTGGGACGTTGTAATGCTCAATCTAATCCAGAACGTACTCGATTGTGAAGAACGCAATGATTTACGCCAATTTGCCAGTCAATTAAAACAGTCAGGACCCCGGTATCTACTGCGAAACGATATTCTGTCTGATTTTAGTAAATACTGCGCCGACCAGGAAAAACCGGACTATTTTTATCATTCGTCGAATCTAGGACGACTGATTTATTACACTCAGGAAATTATTCTCGATCAGGAAAGTCTTTATCTGATCATCCGACCCAAGATTGCCGAACAAGAAGCGTTTCAAGTTCTAGAAGACTTAACCGTTGAGCCGATCACGGTTCAACAACTACTTGATGTGCGCGATCGCTTCGTCAACCATTATCGTCCCAATGAAGGGGATGTCCTGGAACTGGATTTTAAACCATTCTATGATTATAGTCCAATTATTCGGGACTCGAAAAACATTGGCAAGGGGGTTCAGTTCCTGAATCGCTTTCTGTCTAGTAAACTGTTTCAAGATCCGCGCCAATGGCAAGAGTCGTTATTTAATTTCCTCAGTCTCCATGAAGTACAAGGGACTCAGCTTTTAATTAACGGACGGATTAAAAGCCAACAGCAGCTTTCTGATCAGGTGAAATTAGCCCTCGGCTTTGTCAGCGATCGCCCCGATGATGAACCTTATGAAAATTTTCGTTTTAAGCTGCAAGATATGGGGTTTGAAGCGGGTTGGGGGAATACCGCCAATCGCGTCCGAGAAACCCTAGAAATCCTGGATGAACTGATTGATTCTCCGGATCACCAGGGGCTGGAAGAATTTCTGTCCCGCATCCCAATGATTTTTCGGATTGTCTTAGTTTCAATTCATGGCTGGTTTGGACAAGAAGGCGTTTTAGGGCGTCCCGATACGGGGGGTCAAGTGGTTTATGTGCTGGATCAAGCCCGGAGTTTGGAAAAGCAGCTACAAGAAGATATTAAACTGGCTGGGTTAGAGTTGCTGAAGGTCAAGCCCAAAGTTATTATCTTATCCCGGTTAATTCCCAACAATGATGGCACCCGCTGCAACGAACGCCTGGAAAAAGTTCATGGTACGGATAATGCTTGGATCTTGCGGGTTCCCTTCCGAGAATTTAATCCCAACTATACCCAGAACTGGATTTCTCGGTTTGAGATTTGGCCCTATCTGGAAACCTATGCGATTGATGCGGAAAAAGAACTCCGGGCAGAATTTCAAGGGGTTCCTGATTTCATTGTTGGCAACTATTCAGACGGCAACTTGGTGGCATTTCTCCTATCCCGCCGCATGGATGTTACCCAGTGTATTGTTGCTCACGCCTTGGAAAAGTCTAAATACCTATTCAGTAATCTCTACTGGCAGGACTTAGAAGACCAATATCATTTCTCGATCCAATTTACGGCTGATTTGATTGCCATGAATGCGGCAAACTTTATTATCAGCAGTACCTATCAAGAGATTGTCGGGAAGCCGGATAGTGTGGGTCAGTATGAATCCTACCAGAATTTCACGATGCCGGATTTGTATCATGTGGTGAATGGAATTGAGTTATTTTCACCTAAGTTTAATGTGGTGCCGCCGGGAGTGAATGAACAGGTTTACTTCCCGTATACTCGTAGTCAGGATCGGGTGCCTCGCGATTGTGAACGGTTAGAGGAGTTACTTTTTACCTTAGATGATCCGTCTCAAGTTTATGGCAAGTTAGATGATCCAACAAAGCGCCCCCTCTTCTCCATAGCACGTCTTGACCGGATTAAAAATCTGACGGGTTTAACTGAATGTTTTGGTAAGAGTAAAGCGTTACAAGAACAGTGTAACCTGATTTTCGTCGCTGGGAAATTACGCACGGAAGACTCGACGGATAACGAGGAAAAGGATGAAATTGTTAAACTTTACCGACTCATCGACGAATACAATTTACACGGTAAAATTCGTTGGTTAGGCGTGCGCTTACCCAAGCGAGACTCAGGGGAAATCTATCGGGTGATTGCGGATCACCGAGGGATTTTTGTCCAGCCTGCGCTGTTTGAAGCCTTTGGTTTGACTATTTTAGAAGCGATGATTTCCGGGTTGCCTACTTTTGGCACGCAGTTTGGGGGTCCGTTGGAGATTATTCAGGATAAGGTTAATGGGTTCTTAATTAACCCCACGAACCTGGAAGATACTGCCCAGAAGATTTTGAATTTTCTGTCTAAATGTGAACAAAATCCAGATTATTGGTTGGAGATTTCCAATCGGGGAATGGAACGGGTGTACAGTACCTATACCTGGAAGATTCACACCAGCCGCCTGTTATCGTTGGCGCGGATTTATGGGTTTTGGAATTACACCTCGAAAGAAAAACGGGAGGATTTGTTGCGGTATATTGAGTCATTGTTCTATCTCATTTACAAGCCTCGCGCCCAACAATTGTTAGAAGAACATCTGAAGCGTTGATTGTTTGGTGAGGAGATGGATAAGCGTTAATGTAGGGGCGGGTTGAGGAACAAAATTAACAGTGAAACCGATAATAGTTTGACCAAAACCCGCCCTGTCTCATCCTGTTACTTTAGCGTGCGATCGCGGTGTAAAATCAGGTAGTGGAGTGACACAGCTAAAATATAGATTGTAGGTTGGGTTAACACGAGGAAACCCAACCGAATCTAGGGCTAAAGCCCTCACTACGAACCCAAGTTATCGGGTTGAGGATTAATTTTCGGTGGGGAATAGGGCGGGTTTTGTTGTTGGATTTGAGGTGGGTTTCTGGATTGAATCCCTAAACCCGCC
>NZ_JAVJQN010000124.1:0-73637 GCF_040218245.1 Coleofasciculus sp. E1-EBD-02
AAGCACGTATGGAGTGCTCTATATCAATTTAATAGTTTTATTGGTCGATGCCCTGTAGTCAATCGTAGACACGATTACTATAGTGTCTCTAACTGGGAGCCGTTGGTTAAGGCTGATATCGAGCAACAATGCCGGGTATCAGCCAAGCGCAAGCGTTAACGGTCATCGACCAAAAGTTACACCGTGGACTTATACCAAGGCAGAATTACTTATGGGTAGGTTTGTCTAGGTTTTTAGAAGCGGTACATAAGATAATGCTCAAGCTCTAATTTCTGCTGATCCGGCTTCTCTATCCATTGCCGTATTGACCCCACTCTGACTGTTCACGGCATCTTGTGAGGAAAACAGTGGGGAGATTTTGAGTTTAGGGATTAGGAGAAAAATTGCGATCGCGCGGCTTGAGTGTCTTGCAGGTGCTGTTCTAAGCCTTGCCAGTCGCTTTGCTCAACCCGTTCAATCAATTCATCGAGACGGTGACGATAGGATAAGAGCGATCGCAATAAAAAGTCCCGGTTATAACGCGCCATCATCACCCCTAACTCTGGATTTCCGCCACCCACCCGACTGGTATCCCGAAACCCGGAACTGGCTAATTTCTGCACTAACTCTAGGACAATCGGATCAGTTTCATCGATACAAGCATTAATTAGACTCGCACTCACCATCACAGGTAGGTGAGAAATCCAAGCCACGGCGCGATCATGATCCTGAGGACTACAGAAATAAACCCGATTGGTAAGCGATCGCACCAAATGCTCAACCTGTTTCACCGCGTCGGTTGGCGTCGTATCCAGAGGTGTCAACACATAAGCACAATCAGTAAATAACCCCGATACCGCCGCCTCAATCCCATTCGATTCTCGACCTGCCATCGGATGTCCACCGACAAAATTATGCCACAGAGGGGTCACCGCTTCCACCACCGCCGTTTTCACCGAACCCACATCCGTGATAATCGCGTCAGGGGATAGATGGGGAATTAACGCCTGAAGCGTTGGCGCGATCGCTGAAATTGGCGTACAAATAAAAATAATATCAGACGCTGCCAAAAGGTTCATTTTGACACTCGCGTCATCCACGACACCGAGTTCAATGGCTCTCTTGCAGGTATAGTCTTGGCGAGACACTCCCAAGACAGAATGACCTAATTTTCTCAAATCTAGTCCTAGGGAACCGCCAATGAGTCCAAGTCCAACAATCCCAATCTTCATGATCCCATGCCATCCACGCTAAGCTGATCAAATCTCATTTAAATGTTTTAGGCAAAGCTGGAGTGAGAGAGTCTTAGCACCCTTCCCAACTATCATTATTGGATTAGGCTAGGCGCTACCCTTTACCAGTGGGAGAGGATTAAGTAAGACAAGGGAGAATGACTTTAACCGATCCCACTCAACTCTACCTTGACACTCTACTGGGAAACTTGATCCGATAACAACACCACTCGGTAGCGCTTTCCTTGAAAACGTATCCTCTGGCAGTTCAATTAAGGATAGCATTAATGAATGTGACGGCAATTCTCAAAAAATATGCGGCTGGCGTGAAAAACTTTTCCGGTGCAAACCTTGCCGAAGCCAATCTGAGTGGGATTAATCTCAGTGGAGCCGATTTAAGTGAAGCCAACTTAAGTGTAGCCAACCTCAGTGGTGCTTATTTAATTGGAACCAATTTGAGTCGGGCGCGACTCAATGTAGCCAGACTCAGTGGTGCAAATCTTACCAAAGCCAACTTAACCAAAGCCAATCTCAACGTTGCCAATTTGATTCGAGCCGACTTGGGGGGAGCGCAACTGACGCAGGCGGCGATGATTCGGGCGGAACTAATTCGTGCCAAGTTAAGTGGTGCTAACCTCACAGAAGCCAACCTCAGTGGTGCAGATCTGCGAGAAGCCGCCCTGAGAGACGCCAAACTACACCGGGCGAATCTGAGCGAAGCCAACCTACGCGGGGCATTTGCCACCGGAGCAATACTCGAAGGTGCCAATTTAAACGCCGCCGATTTGAGTCGTAGTGATCTGAGTAATAGCAATTTTCGACAGGCTGAATTTAAACAAGCCAATCTCAGTTGTGCCAATTTAGCGGGTGCGGATCTCAGTGGTGCGAACTTGCGCTGGACTGACTTGAGTGGTGCTAATCTCAGTTGGGCAAATCTGAGTGAGGCGAAATTAAGTGGTGCGAATTTAACCGGGGCAGATTTGACTCATGCCAATTTGCTCAACACCAGTTTAGTCCATGCTGATCTGACCCAAGCGCGATTAATTCATGCCGATTGGATTGGGGCAGATTTAACTGGGGCAACTCTCACGGGAGCAAAATTGCATGGCGTGTCTCGTGTCGGTTTGAAAACCCAAGGTATTGTCTGCGAGTGGGTTGATTTGAGTCCAGAGGGCGATCGCAGCCGGGTGGTTAACCTGTCAACGGAAGAAGTATCGCACAAGTTTTTTAATGAAACCCTACCCACTGTCACGATTCTGATTGATGCTCCTTTAGATATAACCGCGAATTTAACTCTAATCCGGGTTTATCATCAACTGGCGCAGACGTTCCCCGTTCTCAATACAGCCCCCAATGTGAACGTTGGCGTGCGGAAAACCTCTTTGACTTTCAGTGCCAGTAATTCTGAGTTGTTGATTATTGCTTACTTAGGTATTGTCCCGTTTAACGATGCCACGATTACCCAGCAGAATATTATCACATTGCTCAAGAAGCTAGAACCGAGTGTTCGGGAAAAGTGGGGAATTAAAACATCCCAATCCATTCAAGAGTTCCGGAAAACCCTTAACCAAGGGATCGACCAGTCAAAAATGGCAGTGGATTTTAGGAAGTCGAGTCCTTTCTTCCAAGCTCCCACTCAAACCATCATCACCAACTCTCACAATCAAACCTGGACAGCTTACTACCATCCTGCCTTTGGTAAGCCGTTGATGAAGGGGGTGTAGGGTGTGGGGTGTCGGGTGTCGGAGAGATGGGGGAGCAGAGGGAGCTGGGGGAGCAGAGGGAGCTGGGGGAGCTGGGGGAGCAGAGGGAGCTGGGGGAGCAGAGGGAGCTGGGGGAGCAGAGGGAGCAGAGGGAGCTGGGGGAGCAAATAACCAATGACAAATGACGAATGACGAATGACGAATGACAAATGACAAATGACAAATGACAAATGACAAATGACAAATGACAAATGACGAATGACAAATGACGAATGACTTATAACAACCATAGAAGAAAGTGTTATCCTCCACAGTATTGTGTTGTGTGAGGAAATTCAAGTTATGGTTACGTCTCCTGTCCGCCGTCAGGACTTCCATCGTTTTACCCCCAGACATCTATACAAATCTGCAACTCATGGAACGCTAACGGATTTATCGCTAACCCTGCCAAAGACTCCCCTATTTGGTACGGATGGCATTCGGGGACGAGTAGGAGAACTGCTTACGGCTGAATTAGCGCTACAAATTGGGTTTTGGGCAGGTCAGGTCTTACATTCGCAAGCCTCAGCATTGGGTCCAGTGATTGTTGGACAGGACTCGCGAAACTCCAGCGATATGTTGGCATCGGCGCTGAGTAAAGGCTTAAACTTAGCGGGATTGGAGGTTTGGAATATCGGGTTATGTCCTACACCTGGGGTTGCTTATCTTACCCGTTTCTCAGAAGCCATGGGTGGAGTGATGATTTCTGCTAGTCATAATCCCCCAGAAGACAATGGGATTAAGTTTTTTAGCGCTCAAGGAACAAAACTGCCAGGGGAATTGCAGCAACAGATTGAGGCAGGTATCCGAGGTATAGTGGATACGGCTGTGATTGCTCATACTCAAGGTCAGCATTATCACCGACCGGAATTAGTGGGACGTTATTTGGAATCATTACGGCGTCCCCTGCACTCTGTAACCCATTTACAGGGGATGAAAATCGTCCTGGATTTGGCGTGGGGGGCTTCGGTGAGGTTAGCGGAACAAGTCTTTTCTGAGTTGGGAGCAACGGTTATTTGCTTACATAATCAACCTGATGGCGATCGCATTAATGTTAATTGTGGCTCAACTCATTTAGCCTGTCTCCAGAAGGTGGTACGAGAACAGTCGGCTGATATGGGGTTTGCCTTTGATGGTGACGCGGATCGAGTGATGGCAGTTGATAGCCAAGGTCGAGTTATTGATGGTGATTATATTCTCTATTTCTGGGGACAAACGTTACGACAAAGGGATCAACTCCCAGATGATTTAATTGTTGCCACGGTTATGGCTAACTTGGGCTTTGAACGGGCATGGAAAGCCAGTGGCGGTAAACTGGTACGAACGGCTGTGGGTGATCAATATGTGCAAGCGGCAATGGATCGCAGTGGAGCTATGCTGGGTGGTGAACAATCAGGGCATATTCTTTGCTACCATTACGGCTTGACTGGCGATGGTATGTTAACGGCGCTGCATTTAGCCTCATTGGTACGTCAGTCGGGGGTTTCCTTGAAAACCTTAGTAGATCAAAGCTTCCAGACCTATCCCCAACTCCTGCAAAATGTGCGCGTCGAAAACCGCGATCGCCGTTTACATTGGCAAGACTGTCAACCCCTGATGGATGCGATTTCCCAAGCTCAAACTGTGATGGCAGATCAAGGGCGAGTTTTAGTCCGAGCATCGGGAACCGAACCCGTCATTCGGGTGATGGTAGAAGCCATTGAAGCGCAAATGGCGACGCACTGGACAGCTAAACTGGTTTCTGTTGTGGAAAAACATTTAACTTGAATGGCACTGAAATAAGCATTTTGGGATCGCCGAAACCATTGATATACAGTAGGGTGGGCACTGCCCACCAGCATACCAGTCAGTACCATTCCATTTAAGTTCAAAGGCAGGAGGCAGAAGGCAATGATAACGGTTCTGGAAAGGATATGAGAACTTCCCCCAGCTCCCTCTGCTCCCCCAGCTCCCAGACGTAGCATGCTACGTCTCTACATTGCGTCCCCAGCTCCCCTACCCCTGCACCCTGGCGTGTGGATGTGCCACAATCGAAAGAAATGGGCAACGTGACAGCTTTGCCATGGTTAAATCGAAATCGAAATCAAAATCAAAAAAATCGAAAACTTCAAAAAAAGGAAAAAAGCAGTCAAAGCAGTCTGAAGCCCCTCTCCTGAGTTTGAAGGAGCAGTTAGCCCAAAAGCGTAAAGCGCAAAAGCAGCGCCAAGAACTGATTCAATGGCTGTTCATGACGCTATTGCCGGGGATATTCCTAGGGGCGATCGCGAGTGTGGTTGCTGAACCAAAGATGGGCGTAATCGCCGGAGCCATCATACCTTGTTTTGGTCTGTCCTATAAATATCCCCGCAAGGCACTGTGGTTATTTCTCATTTATATGCCCTTTAGCGGCACGGTTGTATATACCCTCGGCGGTAGCGCCCTACTCCAATTAGCCAAAGATGGATTATATTTTCCTGCCCTAATTGGCTTATATCAACAGTGCCGACGCGAAAAGAAACCCTTCTTTGTTCCCCAAAGCCTGATGTCAACACTGAGTATTTGCTTGGTGTTTTCTCTGTTGACATTATTCTTTGTCAACGGTTTACATTTAACAGGCGAGGCGTCAGGACAACCTTTTCTTCAAGGAATTTTGGGCTTGAAAATTTTCCTAGGATATGTTCCCCTGATTTTTTGCGCTCAACATTTGCTCAAAAGTAAAAAGGAGTTGCTCTTTTGTAGCCGCTTACATCTAGGTCTGGCAATTATTTGCTGTCTGCTCGGGCTGTGGCAGTACATGATGCTCAAGCAGGGTGTCTGTAGAGGTACGGATCACCTCTCCGGGGTTGAATTATTTAAGGCAAGCTTAGAGGCTCGCTGTTATATTGGTGGCGCTTTGCTGTACAGTCCATCACAGAATATGATTCGCTTGCCAGGAACCTTTGTGTCTCCTTGGCACTGGGGTTGGTTCTTGATAGGCAATAGCGCATTGACATTTGCCGCCGCATTTAGCGATTCGTCTTTTTTGTGGCGGATTGGAGGTTTGGCAGGTATGGCACTGGTTTTTGTCAATGCGGTAATCTGCGGTCAGCGAATTGCCTTGGCTTTGGTTCCAGCTATTACGATACTTTTGTTGATCCTCACAGGTCAGATAACGAATCTCAAGCGGTTTATTCCAATAGGCGTGGGACTCGGCTTGCTGATTGCGATTGGTTTAGCCATGAATCCCGAACTGGTTCAGGAACGAATTGACAGTTTTAAGAGTCGTGCTGAGGCTTCACCCCCACAAGCATTCATTCAAGAACAATTTGAATGGGCGACTTATAACACTGAGGGATGGCTCGGTAATGGTTTAGGACGAGCCACGAATTCTACTCGCACCTTTGGGGATGTTTCACTGGTTGAAACCTATTATCCCAAACTTATCTTTGAAGTCGGTACCATCGGAACCCTAGCATTTTTGGCGTTTGTGACGCACTTGACATTTACTACATTTAAAGCCAAACAGTCAGTGCGTGACAAAAATTTACGTAGTTTTGGCTCTAGTTATTGGGTTTTTGTGTTGATTATCAGTTATAACACCTATTGGTATCCTTTGGATACAGACCCCGTAGCGGTCTACTACTGGTTCTTTGCAGGGGTCATCCTAGCCTTACCCAAGATAGACCGACAGGAACTGCGAAAACAGAAACTTGTCGAACAACAGGATGAATCTGACGTACAAAAGAACGGTAAAAAAAAGGTATCTAAACCACGAATTGCTACCCCAGCAGCCTCTTAGTGTATGAGGGGAAGCAGGGGGAGCTGGGGAAGCTGGGGGAGCAGGGGAAGCAGGGGAAGCAGGGGAAGCAGGGGGAGCAGGGGAAGAGGATTACCAATGAACAATCAACAATCAACAATTACCCTTTCAAAAAATAGCCGTGAATGAGCCGTTAATTTCAGTCATTATTCCCACTTATGAACGCGAGGAACCCTTGCGAGATACCTTAGAAGATGTACTCAAGCAAGACTATCCCGCTGTTGAGATTTTAGTGGTTGATCAAACTCAAAACCACAAACCTGAAATCGAAGCCTATTTACAACAACTGGCGAATGACCAGAAAATTAAATGGTTTCGGGTGAACTGGGCGAGTTTACCTGGGGCGCGAAATTATGCTGTGCGACGGGCGACGGGTGAAATTATTGTGTTTATCGATGATGATGTGAAAATGCCTGCTGGGTATTTGCAAGCCCACGCCCGGAACTATGAACGTCAGGAGGTTGGGGCGGTTGCGGGGCGAGTGTTTGACCGAATGAAGCTAGCCGATTCTCAGAAAAAACATCAAGGAGACTATGAAATTGAGGAGTTACCCCCTCAGGCGATGGACCCCGGAATTGCTTGGTATCACATTGACCTAGTGCATACGATTAAACCGCAGTGGGTGATTTCCGCTAGAGGCTGTAATATGTCCTACCGTCGGGAGATTTTTACCAAGCATGGGATATGGTTTGACGAACGATTTCGCGGAAGTGCGGTGCGGGAAGAGTCAGATTTTTGTCTGCGATTGCGGCAAACGGGGTATCAGATTTGGTATGATCCCGATGCCTCTTTGGTGCATTTAGGCGAAGAGACGGGCGGTTGTCATGATATTAGTACGCGATCGCTAAAATACCAAGTCACGTTTTACCACAATCATTTTCTGATGGCGCTGAAAAACCTCACCCCCAGTCAGCAGGTACGCTTATTCGCCAAGCTTTTTGATTGTCACGTTCTCGGAAATCCACCCTGTAACAAGAGTGGTTCCCCTATTAAAATTGTTACTCGTGCAGGGTTCTACACTATCGGATTTATCGACGCCCTGAAAACTCAAATCCAGTCCATTTGGGATCAGGGACAAGTTTATACCCAGTTGGATAAAAAAGTTGATGGTTGATTGGGGACGTTTTGACCCTTCGCGACTTTCAATTGGCATGGTTTGTAGGGGCGGATTTAGGGACTCTCTTGTCGCGATTGATAGTAACCTTAGTACAAAACCCGCCCTAACTCAGTGTTGAGATAACTCCCTATCTCCCCCATCTACCCCATCTCCCCCATCTCCCCCATCTCCCCTATTTCCTATTCCCTCTAAAAAAATGAAAATTCTAGTTGCCAGTCATACCTATATTGTTGATCTTAACTGCGAAAAGCTACGCGAACTCGCCAACTTAGAACCTGATATTGAAGTCACCGTAGTCGTACCCCGTCGCTGGCGTCCAGGGGGCGTACAAAATAAAATCATTGAAACCCAACCGCGTCAAGAGGGTTCATTTCGAGTTGTCCCTATCTCTAACTTTAGCCAAAACAACCAGGGATTACTCACCTTCGGCACGGATATACTTGGCTTATTGCGAGACTTTAAACCCCAGATCATTCAAGTTGAACAAGGTGCAAAAGCATTAGGATATGCCCAACTCATTGCCTTGAATCAACTGTTAGGACTTAAGGCAAAAAATGTCTTCTTTACTTGGTGGAATTTACCCTATCAGGTTAAGTTTCCTTTGTCAATATTGCATGATTATAACCTTCAGAATACCCACGGACTGGTTGCGGGAAATCAGGATGCGGTGGAAGTCCTCCAGCAACATGGTTATCAAGGGGCTTATACCGTGATGCCCCAATTAGGTGTAGATGAAAGCAGATTTCGTCCCCAAGCCCAGCCAGAGTTACAACGTAAGCTAGGACTTCAAGACGATGAGTTTGTCGTCGGATTTGTAGGGCGATTTGTTGAGGAAAAAGGGTTATTAACGTTAGGGGAAGCCTTAGCGGGTATCCAGGAACATCGCTGGAAGTGGTTACTGCTAGGGCGGGGTTCTTTGCAAACTGTGTTAATACAAAAGGCGGTGGAATGGGGAATTAAAGACCGGATGATTTGGGTGGAAAGTGTTCCTCATGACGAAGTGCCAAATTATATCAATTTGATGAATATTTTAGTCTTGCCATCTGAGACGACGTACAAGTTTAAAACGTTAACGGCGGCGGGATGGAAGGAACAGTTTGGTCATGTTTTGATTGAGGCGATGGCATCGAAAGTGCCTGTGATTGGGTCGGATTCGGGGGAAATTCCTAATGTGATTGGGGATGCGGGTTTGGTGTTTCCGGAGGGGAATGTAGAAGCGTTACGTGGCAAGTTGGTATCGCTGATGGAACAGCCGGAGTTGGTGAATCAGTTGGCTGAGTTGGGGTATGAACGGGCTATGAGGCAGTATACGAATAAGGCTTTGGCGCGGCAGTTGTTGGATTTTTATCAGAGACTTATTGAATGATGAGAGGGGGTATCGAAATTATATTTTTTTAACGCAGAGAACGCAGAGGTTTACGCAGAGGGCGCAGAGGGAGTGATAGGATTGGGACTTGATTTTTATAGGATTTGGAAATAATTGGCGATGATATGATGTGGGTTTCTTTTTAAGGGAGTGAGTATGACGAATGACGAATGACGAATGACGAATGACAAATGACGAATGACAAATGATAAATGACGAATGGCAAATGACGAATGACAAATGACAAATGACGAATGACAAAAATGCGAATTTTACAAATTGTCCCTTCAATTTCGCTGGTTTATGGGGGTCCGAGTCAAATGGTGCTGGGGCTTTCTAAAGCGCTAGCGAATCAAGGGGTAGATGTTACGATATTGACGACTGATAGTAATGGGGATTTTGGTCAACCGCCACTGGATGTTCCTTTAGATAAACCTGTTCCCCAGGATGGCTATCAGGTGCGATATTTCCGGTGTTCTCCGTTCCGTCGCTATAAGTTTTCCCTCGATTTATTACGTTGGTTGTGGCAACATGCAGGGGAGTTTGATCTGGCGCATATTCACGCCCTGTTTTCACCCGTGAGTACGGCTGCTGCGACAGTCGCCCGAAAACGAAATTTACCCTATATTTTGCGTCCCTTGGGTACGCTTGATCCGGCGGATTTACAGAAGAAACGGCGATTAAAACAAGTGTATGTTGGATTGTGGGAAGGCGCTAATTTAGCGGGGGCGGCGGGTATTCATTTTACCAGTCAACAAGAGGCGAAAATTTCTCAACGGTTTGGTACGAATGCGCCGGATATTGTGATTCCCTTGGGGGTTACGCCTCCGGAGGATGTAGAGACGCGCCATGGCGCGTCTCCACGTCAGGGCGGGTTTTGCACAAACGATATCATTAATAGCGAAACAAAAGTCCCTAAATCCGCCCCTACAGATTTCCCAGGGAACGTCTCTATCCAATCCCCAATCCTATTATTTATGTCTCGAATTGATCCGAAGAAGGGATTGGATTTACTGATTCCGGCGTTAGAAGCGCTTTTGGCTGAAGGGTTAGGGTTTCAGTTTATCTTAGCTGGTGCGAATCCCCAAGATCCAGAGTATGAACGTAAAGTTCAACAACAGATTCAGGCGTCGCCGCTATCGTCTCATACGACAATTACAGGGTTTGTTGAGGGGGAAGTAAAAGCGGCGTTGCTCCAAAAGGCGGATCTATTTGTTTTACCCTCTTATTATGAAAACTTTGGCATTGCTGTCGCCGAAGCGATGGTGGCGAGGACTCCTGTGGTAATTTCAGATCAGGTGCATATTTGCCCAGAGGTGAAGGGGGCGGAGGCGGGATGGGTTTGTGGGTGTGATGTAGCGTCGTTGACGCAAACGTTACGGGAAGCATTAAGGGATGCTGGGGAACAAAAACGGCGTGGAGTCAATGCTAGAGATTATGCCCTACAGCATTATAGTTGGGATGCGATCGCGCAGACTATGATTGAGGCATATCAAAACATAATTGATAATTGATGTACAGTCGGGGCGGGTGTAGGGTGCGTTAGCGGAGCGTAACGCACCATTTCAAAAGCTAGTAGTGAAACCCGCCCCTACACAATCTTCGCCATCTCCCGATAACTGACACCTGATAACTGATAACTGATAACTGATAATGGCAGACATTGATAACCTGCTCAACCAAATCGCCGCCCAAGAAACCCAACTTCAGGATACCGAGTTTCTTGCTCCCTGTGTTCAAGGGGGAAAGGTTCGCACGTCAGTGGCTAATCTGATTTATACGTTTACTCCTCAACCGCCTGACTTTGAAGGATGGGGTATTTTTCGTCCTGTGGATGAGAAAACGGCTGAGGTGGTGGAAGAGGCGAGTTTACCTCAATTAGCGGAGTATCTGAAATTACTAAAACCTCTGCGCTTACGATTAGCTTATCCGTTGCGTTCATTGACTTGGTTAGCCTATCCCATTAATGAATCGGATATGCAGCAACGTTTGGGTATGGTTAAACCTGTACCTGTACATCTAGTTAGCGAAGGTGCTGCATTTGAACCGATTATTGCCCGTTTTGATGGTACGGCGTTTTGGTTTGATGAAATCGACAGACGCGCTGAACCTCAGCCGACTGAACAGTTACGAGAACAGTTAGAACAAGTTACTCTACCGGATCAGGTGCGGTTTGCGGGAATGACACCGGAAATGCTGACGGTTTATGAACTCGTATTGCAACAAACACCTGCTTATCAGCAGCGAGAACAACATCGACGTCAAGCGAGAGAAGCAGGGAGAGCTGGGGGAGCAGAGGGAGCTGGGGAAGCTGAGCGGGGAGCTGGGGAAGCTGAGCGAACTGATGAACAGCAGTTGCGGGATGCGTTACAGATGGGAGGTGGAAGATTGCGGACATTTCGCGATCGCGGCGAGTTTTGGCAAGTGGAATGGACGACTCGTGATGGGGAACGTCATACTTCTGCGATCGCTAAGGGGGATTTGACGGTGATGAGTTCGGGAATCTGTCTTTCTGGTTGCGATCGCGACTTTGATTTACAATCCCTGGTTGGTGTGATCGAAGCCCGATTCTAGAACAGCTAGCGTAGGGTTCATGAATGCTGTCCCCTGCACTAAGAAATGTAAACAAGCGTCAAATTCTGACTGTTCTCTGTTCCCCGTTTCCCATCTCAACCGTCAACTTTAATTTTATCCCCCTACTGACCAACATTTCTTTACGAAGATTTCAAAAAACTACCCCTGAATCTTGACTACAATCTAGTTATCGTCTACCACAATCTCTATTAAACCCAGAGACATAAGATGCTGACAAAAAAAGCGCACCAGAGAAAAATCAGTAACTCGTTTGACTTTAGTCAACTCTTTGCTCAAAGCATGAAAAAGGGTCAAATCAGTCACTCTGACTGGTATGAATTGCTGATCACACCGATGGATAATGCCTTTACCTCAGATCATGAGGAGGCGGTGACTCGATTAATCTATGGGGTGCGACATGGCTTTGTTAAAGTCATTGAGAACGGTTAGTTGTTTTAAACTAGCCATTAGCTATGTCGCGATACGTCCGGCGGACACGCTTCGCGAACGCGGTGATTGCCCAATTGTATTACTAAGTAGGTCGGTGGACATAAACCGAACTAGGTTAAGTTCTGTGAATGTTCCTCAAACCCTTACATAAACGTAGCTTGCTTCTCGATGAAAACGAGAATGATGAATGACGAATGACGAATGACGATCTCTGCCGTTAACTTTAATTGTCCCCACCTACTTAATGTCTATTTTCTTTCACGAAAACCTCTATCGAACACCCGCCCTGATGACACGGTTGCAGGAGTTTCCGGTAACCGTATGCGGGGCTGGGGCGCTGGGGGCAAATCTGACCGAAAACCTGGCGCGTTCTGGATTTGGCAGGTTACGGGTAATCGATCGCGATCGCATTGAGGAACGCAATCTTTCTACTCAACCCTATTACAAATCTGATATTGGTGCTTATAAAACTAAGATATTGACAAATACGCTCTATCGTGCATTGGGTATCACCGTAGATGGGCGTGCCAAAGAACTAACGGCGGACAACTGTTCTCAATTACTTCGGGATAGTCAGTTAGTCATTGATACCTTTGACAATAGTGTCGCCCGTCAAGCGGTGAAAGACTATTGTCAACAAGTGCAAATTCCCTGTTTGCATGTGGGATTGGCAAGTGACTATGCGGAAATCATTTGGAACGATAATTATCGCGTTCCCTCACCAGTCAATGATGATATTTGTGATTATCCCTTAGCACGAAATTTAGTTATGCTGGCGGTGGCGGTTGCTGGTGAGGTGATTATTACCTTTGTCGCTACTGAAAAGCAACAAAATTTCACGATTACGTTAGCCGATTTAGCCGTTAAACCTTTGAATCCGTAGGGGTTGGTGAATAAGGGACTTACGGAAAAATAGAATACCAGTCATTGTAAAGGGTAGGGAGGCAAACTGGCGGCAATGCTATTGCACGCTATCACAAGAGAATCAGGATGATACCAGCTCAAACTGTACTAGCTACGTTCAAAGATGCCAGCGAGAAACTCACAGGTTGTCGTAAACGAGATTTTATCGCCAAGGTCACCGAAGATTATTTTGATGGGTCAGCCCGCAAAGCTGAAACAGTCAAAATACCCCAGCGCAAAAGCTGGGGCATTCTATTTATTAAATTTTTTCTGTTATAGATTGGGGGAATAGACTCCCTGGCTGAATGCATGATAGTCTGGAGTAGACCTCAACAAACAAATCATCGTCTTTTGGTCGGAGAAAGAGTAACCAATTCAGCGGCTGTTTTCCGGAAGGGATATAACCGTTCGATGCCCAGAAGCGACAGAACAATCAAAACCTGAATAGCCCATGGTGCCATAGCAAACCCAAAAATTAAGCAAAATATAGCACTACCTATAGCTAAAACCCGGGAAACTTCGTGAGAGGCGCGTAAAGACAGCCAGAGACTTGCGATGGCGCTGATCAAGAGAATCAGGAAGATTGGAAGCATAGCGATCACCTCTTAAAAGTTCCTAGAGGGCTTCCATCCGATTCAACGACTGCGAAACCCTCAATGTTATCTACGCTAACATTGATTGATTAGAGAAAATTGTAATATTAATAACCAGTTCGGGTTTTTTCAGAAATCTTTGCATAACTTCGTATTCTTCAGGCAGAGGTGGAAGCATTTGCCTGCAAAAATCCGCATAACCAGTCCTTCAAGTGATAAGTAGCACGGCAATCATCTTCATTGTAGCGTTGAATAATCTCCAGTACCGTGCGATCGCCTGTTGTCAGCCACTGTTCATAGAGACAGACGCATTGAGAACCCGTTACCGCCGCATCGCGCCACTCAAAGCCTAACCACCGCGCTAAATGTTTGAGTGAATAGCTTTCCACGGGTAGGGTAACAGTACTCATAACTTGCTGATGAACATCGACAAAGCGCGACAGTAAGGGCTGTAGCTGGGTGAATGGGGTTTTGTAAAGTTTAGCTAAGCGCTTGACAGTTTCAACTTCATAATCCGAAAAATGAAAGATGGGAGCATCCGGGTAGAGCCACACCAACTCTAAAAATTGCTGCCAGATCAGGGCTTCATCGTCGGGATGTTCTGCCAAGAAGGGGTGAAATGTCTCGGTATTGGTGGAGCGATCAACTACCAAGATACCTAGTAAATAGTCCAGGTTTAAGTCGGGTTGAGCCTCGATATCAAAGAAGAGTTCGACAGAGGCTTGGGGTAATCGATCCGTATATCCCATGGAAGGCTGAAACTCTGAGTAAGAATTAACTCCAGCACCATTGGCATTGTTCTCCGATTCCGTCAACCTGTCGAATGGTGGAGTCTCTCTAGCTGACTCAACTCTCTGACGCAGAATCACCCGATTGTGCTGAATCGATTGAGCCTGTTGCACTAAATTTAATCCCACTTCGCTGCCAAACTCGGATGCCAAGGTGCTAATCTCAGCTTGGGCAAGGGATTCTACCGTCGTTATCCCTAACTCCTGTAAACTCTGGTAGCGCTTTGGCGTAACACCGGGTATCAACGAAATATGCTTTTGAGACTGCGCGATCGCATAACAGCTACTATGCCAATGGCAAAGCCCACATTTTTGCCGTGAGATAAAGACTTCCGGCGCTTGAGCTTGTCCCAACGTTTGGATACAGTCAGCCAACTCCGCTTGCATCAAGGGTAGCCATTTATCCAGAGTCACCGAGTAGGCATTTTGACGCCGTAAAATTAACCAAGCCTGACTGGGCAAACTTCCTTGTATTTCAGCCAAAAGATGGGCATGAAACGCCGCGATGATTTGATAATCTGCCTTAGCCCGCCTGCCGAATTTAATCGAGACGGGAACATACATCCAATCCCCAAAAATCGACTGTCCTGGCTGTTTGAGCAATAAATCAGGAGCACCCAGCAGCGTGACTCCCTCAACCGTTTGCCTGAGCAAAAGTCCCTTAGCGATACAATCGACGCCTTGCTGCATCAACTCCCACGTCGCCTGCGCTCCCGCTTGCCAATCATCTCGCCCATAGTTAGGGGTTTGTATCGGTGTCAGGTTTGCTCCAGTCGGTAATAAGGATAGGAGTGGACTTTCTCCGGCAGAACCATAGCTTCCCTCGAATTCTGCGCTTTTGAGGATAGCTTGCCGATGCGCCGAACTATCTTGGCGCAGTTTCAGTAGAAAATCTTGGGGCGGATCTTTTTGACTCGGATCACCAGAATAATCGAGAAACGCTCGACGCCGACAGCGTTTGTAATAGAGGAGCAATTCATCCGTCAGCAGCATAGCTTCATTGGGGATGGGGGATTGGGGATTGCTCATATTCGCGAAGCGCCAAGCACGCTCCGTCATTTTTCGTAGCACAGGGAACAAGGACTTTAAATTCATAATTCAAAACTCATAACTTAAAACTCGGTTAGGGCGGGTTTTGAATAAACGTTATCATTAATAGCTGGTGCGAAAGTTCATAAACCCGCCCCTACACAATTAAAACTCAACATGAATCGCGGGAATCCCCGTCCTCCACCTTAAATGCGGCAAGGGGGCGGACGCCTGTACCTGAAAGGTCAGCGTCTGGGGAATTGCCGCCAACAAATAAATTGAGTGACAGCGAATCCTTGTGTTTAGAATGCATATTCATATCCGTCAGCTCTATGAATTGTTTTCAGATATTTTGGATGCACGTCGAATTTTTGACTTCCTGTGGTTAACTTGAAGCTTGGCTTGAATCGAATCGCTATTCGACCCCTGTAGGCTCCTGCATACTTTCCAGTTAGAACATTAGCTTCAACCAAGTCTCCAGTTTGGAAACCCATGAAGAATTTCTTTCGCGGAGCATGACGCATTGGGAACCCAAATTTATTGGTTCCGCAACGTTGTCTTTTTCCGTGACCTTTGGCTTTAACGCTCAAAGGTTTAATTCCGTTAAGAAGAAGTTTTTTAGGCGTTGAAACGCCAACACAAGCTGCATCAGTCCAATGAGTTTTTTCGATGCCTTTCGTTTTACGGTTGAACTTTGTTCGACCTCCAGAACCTACCTCTACTGGCAAACCAGTTGACTGAAGCCTTCGATACAGTTCCCAACGGGTAGCATTAACGGCTGCGGCATCTTTAAGAGGTGCTTTGGCTTGAGCTAATACCCGCTTGAGGACTCCTGGTTTCTTTTTCAGGAATTCTTCAACGGGTTTGTTCCCTTTAGCTTGGTTGCAGGAATGACAACTAAGGCAGAGATTACTGACTCTATTGGAACCTCCCTTACTTCTAGCAATGATATGTTCAATCTCGAAGGGGACATTTTTAACGCCACAGTAAGCGCATTTTCTTTCCCATTTGGCGAGTAAATACTCTTTGACCTCAAAACCAAACAGTTCACCTCGTTGGTACTCAACCCCGTTAATTTCAGGGTTTTGGATATTCTGCTTTCTCGACCTGACTAGCTCTTGAGAGATTGCGGTAACTGGGCAAAGTTTTCTGATTCGCCTCACCCAAGTTTCAATATTGGCAATTCGACTCTCAAGGGATGGTGGTAGCCATCCATCTTTACGGGTTCTGTTCAGGAAGCGGGGTTTGCGGTAACGAGTTTTGCGATTGCGTCGCCCCCTCCTTAATGATCTGCGGGATTCAAGGGAATCTTTAACCTGTTGCCCTCGGTGTGAGATTTCAAAAGCGCTTGTTACACGTCCTGTTTTCTCTTGAACAACTGCAATACCCGTTGTCTTGCTGCCAGGGTCTATTTTAATTCGGTGCGGATGAGTAACAGACTCTTCAGCGGCTCTGTCTTGCAAAACAATAGTGAATGGATAGCGCTTAAATACCTTAGCCCTCCCTTGCGAGAGTAGTTCTCTAGCCCTTGCTGGATGACAAGGGTCAAGAGGTTTCAGGTTTTTATCTAGAACGAAAACACGCATTACTGCATCTCTCAATTTCTTGGTAAAGTTTGCCTCGACGGTGTTAAGACCCGGTACTTTCTGAGTAACACTGGCTTTTCCGAATGACCTGTTTAATTACCCAGTTGTAGAGCAAGGAACTGGCACGCATCCCTTGGTACGAACGTTAACTCTTAGTCTTAACGGCTGCTCGGTTCGGCTCCGCTCACGCCCGCGACTTGTATCGAGCGAAGCCGAGATAAGTCGAGGTGAGCCGTCTGGTCAACAGGCTTTTTCAAGCCCACACCATACCACTAAGGGTTGGTGTGCGGTAGTTGACGCGCCATCACGGGGAGGGATAGCGGGGCGACGTAGTGTCGTGGCACACCTAAAATGGTAGATTAGAATTGTAGGGGCGCAAGGCTTGCGCCCAGTTTAAACGTCAAATCTATTCCACAATTTTAGCTGTGTCAGTCCAGTAGGTACGGAGTCGCTAGTGCAGCGCGGCAGAAATACTTGAGCAGCCCATCTTAGGTTGAATAGCACGCTCCTTAAGCATTTGGGGAGCGCCAAAACCCTTTATCTATCGTAGTAGGCTGGCAAGCTTAAAGTTGTGGGTAAAATTTTTCTGGATCGCTACTCTCATAAGGGTTCCTTGAAAATACTTGACCACTGTTTTAAGCTTGCCAAGCCAGTAGAGTGGGCATTGCCCACCATCCTTAAGTCAGTGACATTCATCTTAAGTTAAGATGGAACGATAAATCCAAAAAACTGGATGACCCAATCAAATCTTACCTCGCAACAACTGAGCTATGCCTGACCCCTGTTCCCTCCCCGGATACAGCTGGCGAATAGGAGGTGTTCAACCCAAACAACTGTAGTGAAAGGTTTATAGTCAGTGATACCAACGCTGATGGCGAAGACAGCGCAACTACGAACTTCGCTGACATCGGTGCTATTCGTTCTCAACCTTTTCCGACTGTCCTCAAAACTTAAAACTTTTTTCCACACAGGATGCAACTTTTCGCAGTTATTATTAATGGTCACTGGCAACCCGGAATCGGTGATCCTACGTTTATGGGCTGGTTTACAGTCGTGGCGTATTTTATCACAGCGTTATTGTGCCTGATCAGTGCCTTACCTCATCGGCTCGTCTTCCCTCTACAGCGAGTGAGTCAAATTCGTTGGCTATGGGGATTCTTCGCCATTCTTTTATTATTGCTGGGTATTAATAAGCAATTAGATCTACAGTCTTTGGTGACTGTAGTCGGCAAGGAATTAGCGCTATCTCAGGGTTGGTATCAGCAGCGTCGGATGGTTCAGACGCAATTTATTGTAGGAATTGTGATTGCGGCGTTGCTTTTAGTTTCGGTAATCGGACGCGCCATTTATGCTGAACGGCGAACCTATCGGTTAGCGCTTTTAGGTTTAATGTTCCTTTCTTGTTTTATTGTCATTCGCGCCTCATCCTTTCATCATATTGATGCCTTGATAAGCTGGCAAGTGGTCGGATTAAGGATGAACTGGATATTAGAAATAGGGGGTATCGCTTGTATCGCTATTGCCGCAATTAGGACTATTTTCAAGCGAATGTCACTGACTTAAACCCGCCCCTACACACTCAAAACTCAGACTAAGGGAAATAGTTGATGAAGGTAAAACGCCAAAGCAGCACTGGCTACAGGTACGGTAAGATTATCCATGCCCCACTTCGAGAACATTTCTAAACCTGTAGCCCCTAACGCCACAGCGATAGGGAGTAACCACGTTTGCCAAATATTACCCTGAACCCCAAGTAGAATTAACCAACTGACTCCATAGCTGATTAGAGTCATTGTCAAAGAACCTTCCCAGCTTTTTGTCATCCCCCAGATTTGGTACTTATGCTGCCCAAATCGCTGACCAATTAATCCCGCTAGTCCATCTCCCCAGGTCATGACTAAAATGCCAATAGCAGCATAGTGGAATTGATGGGGCGACCAAAACCAGGCGATGAGGATGCCCATACTCACCGCATAGAAAAACGTACCAAAACTTCTACGTCCCACACTGTTGATACCGGGCAGAAATGGCACATAATACGACAAAAGTGCGATCGCGCTAGCGATGATAGATGCGGCTATACCCACCCAGGCGGGAATTTGTAACCACCAAGCCACCAAAATCACATTGCCCGTCCCGATGTGAACAACTTTGCGGGCTAATTCTGAACTCGTAGAAGTCCGGCGATGGATTGTCTCAGCGGATAGCACAATCACACCTAGCCCCAGTGCCACAATACTAATGTGGAGCCATAACGCCGGAATTGATTCAAACCAAGGTAATGAGTCAAGCAAGAGTGAACCCGAATAACAGAGGAGTGTCTGATAACACTCTATTACAATCATGAAAATTTTATTAATTTGGCTGATTCGAGCCTACAGAACCTTAATTTCCCCGATCTTTCCGCCAACCTGTCGATTTCATCCAACCTGTTCAACCTATGCCCTACAAGCCATTGAACGCTTTGGTCCCTGGCGTGGAAGTTACCTCGCACTACGGCGCATCTTACGTTGTCATCCATTTCATCCGGGCGGTTATGATCCGATTCCGGACGCAACTCCCAAGGATGAGAGGGAAGCTGGGGAAGCTGGGGGAGCTGGGGAAGCTGGGGGAGCTGGGGGAGCTGGGGGAGCTGGGGAAGCTGGGGGAGCTGGGGGAGCTGGGGAAGCTGGGGGAGCTGGGGGAGCTGGGGAAGCTGGGGGAGCTGGGGGAGCCGATTTGTAGGGGCGGGTTTTACCAATAACGTTTTAGCTCAAACTGATAACTTAACTCGCGCCCGCCCAGTTGTAGAGGTGAGTTTTACAGATTTCGCCAAGAGAGATAAATCCGCTAAATCGCGTATTAAGATTCATTACTATTGCTGAGGAAATTACGTAAGTAGAAATACACAATAGTAGTTAAGCACATACGACTTATCAAGGACTTACGCCATTGAGTTATCTAAGCAGTATCTCCGTGTCTAAACGTAAGTCCTTTTTCTTTGTAGGTCTTACCCTGACAGTCTGTCTTCTTTGATTAATTTAACATTTATTTACAAAAGTACACAATTTTCTCCGTAATTGCACGGTGATACAAATGAACTACCTAGCAAAGTTCCGGAAATATACGGATTATTTCGCTCTTTGAGTTGGATATGTTCTAAGAGGAAACACTGTATTCTTTAGCCCCTGAGCGCTTGTTCTGACGGTCAGGGGATTTCTTGTATGCGTTTTGAGTCATTAGTCTAAAAAACAAAGGACTAATGATCACGGACAAGAACAATGAAACCCTATTACCAGATTCCGATTCGAGACTGTGGAGAACCCCTAGTTCCCATACCCTTGGAACGGTTCGCGGTGGAATCCCTTCATCCTTATGAAAAACTGGGCGCTCCTTACGGGAAGACATCGCCCTACCATTTGCGCCAGACAGTGTTAGAGGCATTAATCACAGCTCAACATTACCTGCAACAGCGATGTCCGGGTTGGCGTATCCTGATTTTTGATGCCTATCGTCCTGTAGCGGTTCAGGAATTTATGGTCAACCATACCTTTGCAGAAGTAGTGCGATCGCAAAACCTCAACCCAGCGACTCTATCGGAATCAGAACGCCAGAAAATATGGCAGCAAGTGTATAAAATTTGGGCATTACCGAGTCCTGATCCCTTAACCCCACCACCTCATAGTACGGGTGCAGCCGTGGATATTACGCTCGTCAATGAGAAGAATGAGACGATTGACATGGGTTCGGAGATTGACGAACTCTCACCCCGCTCTCATCCCGATTATTACGCCCAAGAATTGCACCTCCCCTATCATGCCCATCGGCAATTGTTACGGGATATCATGCAAAAGGCAGGATTTCAGCGTCATCCAGGGGAGTGGTGGCACTTCTGCTGCGGCGATCAGATGTGGGCGTGGTTGTGCCATCAACAGAACCCCAGCCAGAGGTTTATCGCTCGTTATGGTCGAGTAGCTGGTGATTAAGGGAATTAAACCGATATTCTGGGTAAAGACGATTTTTTTGTCTGTCGATCACTCCCATCTGAATAGGTTATGGTTGCACCGAAACAAGTCTATGTTCTCTTATTCAATGCTCGTAGCGAAAACGAGGGGATTCACACCCTGCAAATCAGCGATCGCAATGTGGTGTTGATGTTTGAGTCAGAGGATGACGCCATCCGTTTTGGCGGGATGCTGGAAGCCCAGGATTTCCCCAATCCCTCTGTGGAAGCGCTGGAGGTTGAGGAAATTGAAGAATTCTGCCAAAGTGCCGGCTATGAGTGCCAACTCGTTGAAACCGGGATGTTGGCATTACCGCCGGAAACAAATGTGGAAAAAACAGACTGGCAACCTAATGGGACGCCAAATCAAGAACCAGAGATGTCTGATCTAGACCGAATTCGCCGTCAGCTAGAGGGATTGTTGTAATGAAAAAGTTGGAGGAACGGGGTTATCTGCTAACGGAACAGGTAAACCCTCAAAGTCAAAATCTCGACCAGCTTACCTCGCTAGAGTTAGTGGATTTGTTTAATCGCGAGGATGAGGAAACAATTCGTGCGATCGCCGCCGTTAGAACTCAACTAGCACAAGCCATTGAGCGCACGGCAAAAGCCCTGAAACAGGGAGGGCGTCTCTTTTATGTCGGTGCAGGGACTAGCGGACGCTTAGGGGTACTGGATGCGGCTGAATGTCCTCCCACCTTTTGTACACATCCCGAACTGGTACAAGGCGTTATCGCTGGCGGCGCCGGGGCGTTAATCCGAAGTTCAGAAAACTTGGAAGATCGGGAAGAAGATGGCAGTGACGCGATCGCGCACCGTCAGGTGACGGAATTGGATGTGGTGGTGGGTATTACCGCTGGTGGGACAACACCCTATGTACGCGGGGCGTTGCAAGCCGCACGACAACGCGGCGCTACGACAATTTTGCTTGCCTGTGTTCCCGCTGAACAAGTCAGTTATGAGGTAGATTTAGATATTCGCTTACTCGTCGGACCAGAAATTCTCGCGGGTTCGACACGCTTAAAAGCCGGAACTGTGACCAAAATGGCATTGAATATCCTGTCTACAGGTGTAATGGTGCAACTGGGTAAAGTTTACGGTAATCGCATGGTCGATGTCGCGGTCACCAATAAAAAACTCCATGACCGTGCCTTACGAATTCTACAAGACCTGACTGACCTGAGTCGAGACGAAGCCGGATTTTTACTCGAACGCAGCGGACGCCGCGTGAAACTGGCACTGCTGATGCATTGGACAGGAGAAGATGCCCCAGTCTGCGATCGCCTGTTGAGTCAACAGCAAGGAAATCTCAGACAAGCATTACTCAGTTACCAGAACAGTGGTGATTGATTTGTTAACAGCGACTTTCCGCAGCATCCCCACTCAGCTACAGTAGAACTATTGGCTTTTGCTGCTACAAGTTTCATTAAACATGTTCAACGGATCAGAGACGACTGCAACAGTTTTACTTCTCCTTGTCGCCCTTGGCGTCATCGGTTGGGGATATAGGCGTGCCAGAACTTACGGCAAACTCGGCATCCTCGCCTGGTTGCAGTCCCTCGTGTTGACGGTTCCCTGGCTGATATTTTTTGTTTTATTGGCTGCCGGAATTTATCTGAATATTGTTGGTATCTTGTTTTTATTGGTGGTTTCAACCGGGATCTATATTTTCCTCGGCAAACGGTTGCGGGAAGAAGGTCAAGAAGCCGTCTTGCAGAAGCGTGCCAACCAGTTACTCCATGAGAAATCTGATACCAACGACAGTCAAAATGTGTCGCCGCAAGAAGACACCTCAGCAACCGCCCCATCACCAGAGAGTAGTGGTCCGGCAGGGACTGAAGTTATACCCATTTCGCCAGACGATCTGAAGACTATCCAGGGAATTTTTGGTATCGATACATTCTTTGCCACAGAAACCATTCCCTATCAGGAAGGGGTGATATTTAAGGGGAATCTGCGTGGCGGTGAGCCTGAGGCGGTGCATTCCCGTTTATCTGCCAGTTTAGAACAACGGTTGGATGACCGCTACCGACTCTTTTTAGTTGAAGATCCCGAAGGAAAACCTGTGGTGATTGTTCTACCCAGTAGTAATGATCCGCAACCGCTAACGATTCCCCAGAAAATTTTGGCAGGGGTATTGCTGGTGGCTACCATTGTTACTAGCTTAGAAGCGGCTGGATTTTTGCTCAATTTTGATTTGTTTACCGCACCTGAACGGGTGAAGGAAACCTTGCCCTTAGGTTTGGGGATTTGCACAGTTTTGGCAGTTCACGAACTGGGTCATTTGTGGGCAGCACGGCGTCATCAGGTGCGCCTGAGTTTCCCATTTTTTATTCCCAGTTTACAAATTGGTTCCTTTGGGGCAATTACCCGCTTTGAATCATTGGTTCCTAACCGTAAAGCCTTGTTTGACATTGCCTTAGCTGGACCGGCGGCGGGTGGAATTGCGTCTGTTTTCCTACTGCTGTTGGGCTTGGTTTTGTCTCATCAAGGCAGTACCTTTCAGGTTCCGGCTCAATTTTTCCAAGGTTCGGTTTTGGTTGGTGGGTTAGCCCGGATTATTTTGGGAAATTCTCTGCAAGCACCCCTTGTTGATGTTCATCCCTTAACGATTATGGGTTGGCTGGGGTTAGTGATTAGTGCGTTGAATTTAATGCCAGCCGGACAGTTAGATGGGGGGCGGGTTGTTCAGGCTATCTATGGACGCAAAACGGCTCGCCGCACGACGATTGCGACGTTAATTATTTTGGGAATTGTGGCATTAGCGAATCCCTCGAATCCATTGATTTTGTATTGGGCAATTATCATTTTGTTTTTGCAGCGTTCTTTGGAGCGTCCGAGTCTCAATGAAATTACGGAACCGGATGATACGAGAGCAATTTTAGGCTTAGTGGCGCTATTTTTAATGGTGGCAACATTGATTCCCTTCACGCCAGCGTTAGCGGTGCGTTTGGGTATTGGTAGCTAAGGTAGGGGGAGTTTTGACCGTTATGAAAGACCTACTCAAAGCTGATCAACCGTAGTCAGACCTAACCTTGATGCTTACTTCCTGTTTCATTCTGGCAGTGACGGCACTCAACACCTCGGCTACGCTCGGTGTTGACCCTGATCGGAGTCGAAGGGTCAACCAGTCCACAGGCTATCACCACCTAACTGGCGGCTATCTCCAAATTAATGGAGGCGTTAAAATCGCGATCAATTTCCAGTCCACAGTTGTCACACTGAAAGATCCGCTCAGATAGGAGCATTTCATCTTTGACGGTATGACAGCGAGAGCAAGTTTTAGTTGAGGGATACCATTGGTCTACTACGACCAAGGTTGACCCGTACAGCTTACACTTGTACTCTAATTGGCGTTTAAACTCAAAAAAGCCCATATCCTGAACAGCTTTTGCCAGCTTGTGATTAGCCATCATGCCTGACACGTTCAGGTTTTCTATTCCTATTCGGCTGTGGTTTTGGGCTAAATAGGAGGTGAGTTTGTGTAACGTGTCTTTGCGAATGATGGCTATTTTTCGGTGTAAGCGGGCTATTTTGACTTGGGCTTTTTTCCAGTTAGAGGAGCCAATTTGTTTGTGACGATTTAGCCATTGTAGCCGTGAGAGTTTTTTCTCATACTTCCGGTAACTTTTAGCGCCTTCTACCACAATTCCAGTGGATAAGACGGCTAATGCTTTGATTCCCAAATCAACACCTACCACAGGGTGAGGTTTGGGGCGGTTGACTGGCTCATAGTCTAGCTTAAAACTGATAAACCATCTATCAGCCGTCCTAGATATGGTCACATTTTTGGGTTGAAATCGAACAGGTAACCGCTCATAGGTTTTCAGCCAACCAATTCTAGGGACTCTAATCTTGAAATGGTCAAGCTCAATTGACCCGTCTAGAGTGAAGCTATCATGCTTTCCCTTGCGCTTAAACCGAGGCGGTTTTTTGTTTTTCTTAAACGCATCTTTCCAAGCTTGGGCTAATTGTCTAAGCGCAAACTGGGGGGCGCATTTACTCACCTCATAGTACCAAGGGTAGATGGGTTTAACCAGCGCTACTAACCACTTGTGTAAGTCAATCCCAGTGGGAAACTTGATTTTATTCTCTGGGTTATCCCGATTATGGTCGAGTATCTGCTTAGTTAAGCCTAAGCCCCAATTCCAGGCATGACGGGAAACACCGCAATGCTTGGCTAATGCCGTTCGCTGCTTATTGTTGAGTTTCAATTCGGTTTTGAACCCTAACAGCATAGTCTATCTATCCAATGACTGTTATACTCATATTATACATGATGACACAAGTGTAACAGGATGCCTAGGAAAAAAATTTATAACGAGCCTAAACGACGGTTCACAATGACTTTGACAGAAACAGCGATAAATTGGCTAGAGGAAGAAAGGGTAAAAATAGGGGCAAACAGCCTCAGCGATACGATTGAGCGAATGGCGCGAAACAGAGAAAAGCTACTCAAAATGTCTAGCGGTGAGTAGCTTTGAGTAGAGATTAGGTTACAGTTGTCAACCCTTCACGACTTTCAGTAAACCGGGTTTGTAGGGGCGGGTAATCGGATTTTCTTTTCGCTATTGATTGATAGTAACCTTTGTACAAAACCCGCTCTGACTGAGTGATAAACCTTCTGCCCTCTGCCTTTTGCTCATGAGTCCAGTCATCACTACCCTACTCGCTGAGTTTCTGTCTCAACCCAATATCGAGTCTTCTCCGGCTTGGGAGTTTCTAAATGGGTGTGCTATCCAAAAGCCAATGCCGACTCTGTTTCACTCGCGCCTACAACGGAATCTGGTTAATTACATCAACCGTCATACTGACGAGTTTGAAGCGGTTCAAGAGTTACGCTGTTTAGTGCCTCCCTACTCACCCGTGCCGGATATTTCCATTATTGCGATCGCGCGTCTTCCTGATGAGGATGAACCGTTCGATGGCACACCAGACTGGCTGATTGAAATTCGCTCCCCTGACCAAAGTACCCTAGACTTACAAAAGAAAATTATCCATTGTCTGAGCAATGGCACACAATTAGCCTGGTTAATTGACCCCACCCGTCAACAGATATGGGTTTGGCAGGGAGATGACCTGCCGATGGTATGCTCAGGATCGGACAGGTTACCAGCTTTGGGTAATTTGCCTGAACTTACTGTCAATGCTGTAATGGCAATGACTCGAGGACAGGAATCGTAGAGAGAGCGAGTATTAAAACAGATAATATATTTTTTATTCCCAAATAGCCAAAATTCTAACAATGGCAATCGAAATTGAACGAAAATTTTTAGTGAAAGGCGATCAATGGCGCACCCTTGGTCAAGGAATGCTCTATCGTCAAGGTTATATTTCTACCCAAAACCTGACGACGGTGCGCGTGCGTTTAGTTGGAGATCAGGGCTATCTGACGATTAAAGGGAAAACCGAGAATTTTTCCAGAGTCGAGTACGAGTATCCTATTCCCGGATCAGATGCTCAAGAAATGCTAGAGACATTGTGCGATCGCCCTTTAATTGAAAAGACACGCTATCGGATAGAGTGTCAGGGTTTAGTCTGGGAGGTGGATGAGTTTATCGGTGAGAATGAAGGATTGATTTTTGCCGAAGTAGAACTAACGCAAGAAAATCAAGATGTAGACTTACCGGATTGGATTGGTAAAGAAGTAACTGGAGATCCTAACTATTACAATGCGAATTTAGTTCGCCATCCCTTTAGTCAGTGGTTATAAGTGTAGGGGCGGGTTTAGGGACTAAATTCAGATATTCACCAATAAATTCACAACAAAACCCGCCCTGCCTCACCAATTAGGGGCTGCTGAATAAGTCTTGTGGTGGGGAGAGGCAATAGGCAATAGGCAACACCTCGGCTTCGCTCGGTGTGTCATGGGCAATGGTTTCAACCCTCTGTCGAGCGCTGTCAATTCACAACAAAACCCGCCCTGCCTCACCAAACTGCTGTATATATTCTGCCGTTATTTCAGGCTTTTCCAGGTGCGGGACATGACCACAGTCATCAATCCATATTAGTTGAGAATTAGGAATAGCCGCTTCAAACTTGTGAGCATATTTTGTTCCCAAAATTCGGTCATCTTTCCCCCATAAAATCAACGTCGGCTGCTGAATTTGGGTAAGTTTTTGACCAAACGGCGGATATCCGCCACTTTTGGTAAATGAAATTAATGCCTGATGCCATCCCGGCATTTCTAGATGCAGTGCCGCACAAAGTAAAGCATCAACAGAAACAAATCTGGGATCACAATAGGCGTTCTTACTAATATTTTCCCGCACCTTGGGACGCCGCAGAAACTCAACCGCCCAATGATCAAAGGGGGGAAACAACAATTTACCAATAGGCGGGGGACTGGTGAAACCTGCACTATCCAGCAATACCAGCTTTTCCACCGCTTGGGGATAAGTTAAGGTGAAATCGATCGCCGCCGCCCCTCCCATCGACGCCCCAACTAGAATTACGGGGACTTCTATTTGGGTTTTCCAGAAATAGTAAAGATGAGTGGTAATGGCGCTGGCGCTAAACTTGATCCCAGATGTGCGATCTGTAAAGCCAAATCCCAATAAATCTACCGCCCATGTTTCCTGGTGTTCAGCTAATTTGGGAAACAGGCGGCGGAATTCAAAGATGGAACTATCAAAGCCATGTAATAACAGGATGGGTGTTCCCCCTTTTCCCTGGTGAACATAAGTTGTGGCAATGGGTTGGGGGTTCAGGGGTGTGAGAATATCTTGGCGTGCGATCGCCTGGGCAAGGTCAATTGAGGTAGACTCAGTAAGCTGCTGGATTTGGGCGGGAAGGAAATTGGCAAACATGAAGTGAAAGTGAGTTTCGACCCAACAGTAGGCTCAATGGGCGGGTTTAGGAACAAATATTGGAAATTATATCAAGTCTTGTTCAATTTTGCATTCATCGCTAGAAGTCCAAGTAGAGATGTTGCATGCAACGTCTCTACAATGGTGCGGATGTATCCTAACAGCTATGGCGATTAAAATAACTATCATAAAAGTAAAATTTAAAATTTATCGAGGATAAAATTAAAATTGTTTACTAAAATACCTTTGATCCAGATAAGTAGATTGGTGGAAATAAACTTAACTAGATTGAATTTTGTCAATACGTCTCAAACCCTTACATAAACGTACCTTGCTTCTTTTCGGGAAGCGAATATTACGAATGACAATCCCCACCGTTAACTTTAATTGTCCCTACCTACTTACTCTGTTAGTCTGTCTGGTGCTAATGGCTACAGCAATCCTGAATACGAACTGACACTCTAGGGGATGTTAGTCTGAAGTAGGGTTTTGATTATCTATGCACCTCCTATGTATATCAAAACAATATACCACCTAATTGCCCAGGAGTTGAGGCAAACGTCCCTGGGAAGCATCCTGATTATCCTCCTTGTTGTGCCAATTGCCGCAATGGTAGGGTCAGTGGGATATTTGACGTTCAGCAATGGACAAGCTTTCCATGGGGTAGCTTCTCAATTAGCTTACGAAATTAGCGATCGCGTTCAGCCATCCCTCGCCCCTGAATCAGCGACTTCTCATCTGAGTCCAATCAGTTTACCCAATCGACCAGCTATACAACCCGATCCAGTCAACTCGAACATTATAAATTTTATCGGCAATTCCTCTAGTCATGTAATTTTAGCTAAAACCAACAAATTTTTCCAGCATAACGCTATTAACACGCGCACGACGATTAGTTTATGTCTAGGACTATTCGTGACCACGACATGGATGATCATTTTGATCACACGTTGGCTAAGGAAGTCAACCTCCCAGTCGTTTAGCACAGTCCAAGAAAATGCTCGTACTAAGGACTTATTTGAATCGATATTTAATGAATCGGCTGATGGCATTTTTCTGGTCAATGCAGAAACTCTGGTAATTTCCGATTGTAATCGCCGTGCTGTGGAACTCTTTGAAGCCCAAAGTAAGCAAGAATTACTCAATACCGAGGGGCATCTTCTCCAAAAAAAAAGATTTACAACCGGAGAACTGCGTTCTATCGCCAATCAGGTTAAACGCTACGGCTTTTGGCAGCAAGAGTTAGAATATGTCAGTAAAAAAGGTAAGGTATTTTGGGGTAACTTAGCCATTCGGCAAATTGATGTGGCAGGTCAGCCAATGCATCTGGTACGGGTGACCGATATTACCCCACGAAAACAAGCCGAAGCAGCGCTACGGATTCGCCAACGCCAAGACGCCGCGATCGCACAACTGGGTCAAGAGGCATTAATTGAGGCAGATTTATCACTCTTAATGGATTGGACAGTCACTCTGGTTGCCCAAACGTTGAATGTAGACTATTGCCAAATTCTGGAACGTTTACCCAATGGTGAGGAATTGCTTCTTGTCGCCGGATTCGGTTGGCAAGCGGGATTAGTGGGTCAAGCTACAGTGAGTGCTGGAAAAGAATCTCAATTCGGTTATAGTTTGATCTGTTGGGAACCGATTATTATCACCGACTTACCCACAGAGACACGGTTTCAGGGTTCACCTTTACTCCAGGATCATGGGATTGTCAGTGGGATGAGTACGAGAATTCCCGGTCAAAATCAACCCTTTGGCGTATTAGCGGTTCATACCACCCAAAAACGCCAATTCACCGATGATGATATTTACTTTTTGCAAGCGATTGCCAATATCATTGCCACAGCCATTGAACGCAAACGCACAGAGGAAGCCTTACGAGAGAGTGCGGTGCGGGAGAGAGCGATCGCGACAGTCTTGCAACGGATGCGTCAAACCCTGGATATTGACAAGATATTCACAGCGACAACAGAAGAATTGCGCCATGTCTTGAACTGCGATCGCGTCGCCATCTATCGGTTTAATCCGGATTGGAGTGGCGAATTTGTCGCCGAGTCTGTGGCGGAGGGTTGGGTGACGTTAACCCTCGAACAGCAAAATAACCCTGATCTCAAAGCCGATGCTTTAGAAGAAGAACGTTGTACCCTTAAAACCTTGGATGGCTCAGAAAACCTCTCGATTTCAAGTTTCTATCCCCAACTTTACCCGCCTTATTCTTGTCCAAACCCTAACATTACCAATCTCCAATCCGATAACTCGCTACAGGATACCTATCTAAAAGAAACGCGAGGCGGTGCTTACAGCCAAGGTGCAAGTTATCGAGTCGTCGAAGATATTTATAACGCTGGATTTACGGACTGTTATATCGAACTCCTTGAACAATTCCAAGCCCGATCCTACATTATTGCTCCCATATTTTGTGGTAAAAAACTTTGGGGATTACTTGCCACCTATCAAAACTCCAGTCCTCGCGCTTGGCGAAAATCGGAAATCAGTGTCGTGGTGCAAATAGCCACTCAGTTTGGCGTCGCCGTACAGCAAGCACAATTATTACAGAAGACTCAGGAACAAGCGTTAGATCTAGAACTCACTTTAAATCAACTCAAACGCACCCAAGCCCAATTGGTTCATAGCGAAAAAATGTCCAGTCTGGGACAAATGGTGGCAGGTGTAGCACACGAAATCAACAATCCAGTTAGTTTTATTTACGGTAATTTGACCCCTGCCAAGGAATATTTTCAAGATTTAGTTCGTTTGATTCAAACTTACCAAAAGACCTATCCCACTCCCACAGCAGAACTTCAACAACTTATAGAAGACATTGACCTAGACTTTCTGCTCGACGATTGGCAAAATTTGCTCAAATCCATGCAAATTGGCACTGATCGCATCCGTGCCATTGTTCTCTCGTTAAGAAACTTCTCCCGCTTGGATGAAAAAGAAATCAAGAAAGTTGATATTCATGAAGGGATTGATAATACCCTTTTAATTTTACAGCATCGGTTTAAAGCAGTGGGTAATGCCCAAGGGATTCAGGTGATTAAACACTATGGTCAACTCCCATTAGTCACCTGTTATGCCAGTCAATTAAATCAGGTATTTATGAATATCCTGAATAACGCGATCGATGCTTTAGAGAACCAACCATCACCCCGAATAATTACTATCTCTACTGAAGTAGAAACTGGCAGCAAACAACCAACCACGGATGATGTAAGAGCGACAAGTGACTTTATTGTTATCCGAATTGCCGACAATGGTTCGGGTATCAACGAAGATATTATGCCGAAAATATTTGACCCATTTTTCACCACTAAGCCTGTGGGTAGTGGCACAGGGTTAGGATTATCGATTAGCCATCAGATTGTCGTCGAAAAACACCAAGGGCAAATTTGTTGCATTTCGACTCCGGGACAAGGCACCGAATTTATCGTAAAAATTCCATTGTGATTGGTCATTTGTCATTTGTCATTCGTCATTTGTCATTTGTCATTTGTCATTATCTTCCCCATTTTCCCCCTGCTTCCAGACGTAGCATGCTACGTCTCTACATTGCTTCCCCAACTCCCCCTGCACCTTTACCGCCAGCGCAATTGTAAATACCCACGTTCAGGTTGCTGCAATTCCTCATCGGTTAGCCATTCCACAGACTTATACGTCCCGAAAACCCGATCCCACCAATCGACAGCTAAACCAAAATTGTGATGCCACATTTGATATTTGTGGTGAACATAGTGAACAGGCATTTTCATCCAGAAACACTTGGTTGGATTTTCGTGCTGTAGCTGATGAGCATAGGCAGAAAAGGCAGCATAAAAAAGTCCACCCAGGAACCAACCGAGTCCAACTTGCCACGAATAGAAAAATAGGAGGCACATAACAATAAAGCTACCCCGCACATAATCCCGGAACTCCCACAGCACTCCCTGTCCTTCGTTGCGGCGGTGGTGATCCCGGTGACGTTCACCAATGCGGGCATTCGCGTGCATCAAGCGATGCATCCAGTACTCCACGAAGGAAGCGAGGACAAATGCCAGAACAAAACAGATGATTGGGCTAATCAACTCTTTTTCCTCACACGTTCGACTAATGAATTGAGCGATAATTTGCTTATCAGTATATTATCCATCATTTGTCATTCGTCATTTGTCATTTGTCTTTTGTTATACTCGCTTCCCGAAAAGCACTCTAATCGGGGCGGGTTTAGTTATATCAGGGTGACAAGCAAATGTTAATGGTAAAACCCATCTGGATCGATATCTGCCCATGGCGTGGCGCTTATTTATCCCATACGTCTGCTGTAAATACCTGTTCCATTGAGACTTGTTGAATTCATTATCCCAGAGGAGATGATTAGCTGTCTCAGATGCTGCTTGATGAAATATAGATGAGTATTCGGCTAGAAACATTTCCAGGGAGGTGAAACCCAATGGGTTTAACTCAGAAGCTGGGGTGGGAAGTCCTTTGCAGTATGTAAGTGTAACCATTGATTCGACCACGAAGATGTTCGTTTGATCTGTCCGGACCTATCACTCTGAATAAAAAAGCCCGAAACCCTTGCGGTTACAGCATTGCTCTTATGGACAATTCACAAGACTTGATCTTATTGTATACCACATCAGTTGACTCTCTCCGGATAAAAACTTACCCATTTTTGGGTAGCAATGGGTAAATGTGTCAGTGTTTTGGTTACAGTTACTCACCCCATTCTGCCCAATGTGAGAGTACCAGCGAGGCGTGAGTTTAGTCAACTGCCCCACCCACAAGGGGATGGGGCTTGTAACTAGGCGAGATTAATCTCGCCCGAAACATAGGGCGCATTGACTGACGCCTGCTCTTGCGTCCCCTGAAGGGTACAAGAGAGAATGTAGTCGTCTCGGACATTAAGAGCAGCATTAAGGTCAGCGTGAGTCTGATAGCCACAATTGTGACAACAGAAACGAGACTTGTGACGATTTGTTCGCCTGATGTGTTTGCAGACATTGCACTTTTGAGAGGTATAGCGAGGATCTTGATGGACGACTCGCTTACCCAAAGCTTCTGCTTTGTAGGTTAAAAACTGCTCTTGCTGATAAAATGCCCAACTCCCCAGCCACTTATTCATCTTCTTGCCCCGTCGCCGATTGCGAATACTGGACAAGTCTTCAAGTACAAAAACTGCTATTTCTGGCTGGTTGGCTAGCTTCTTACTCACACAATGATTCGAGTCCTTCATGAACCGCTTCTCGCGTCCCGACATCGCTTTTAAACGACGCTTGGCGCTACGAGTGCCTTTTTGTTGGAGCTGACGGCGATTGTATAAGTAGCGTCTTTGTACACCCCGGATTTGGGATGAGCTAAAAAATTGACCGTCAGAGGTAACAGCCTGATGATACAAACCTCGGTCAATTCCTTGTATTTCTCCTTTCACCTGTGGAGGGTCAACCGTTTCAAATACTAACCTTACCCAAAATTGTTTGTTGTGTTTTGAGTAAGTTATGGTTCCACTGCGAAACTCCCAAGTCTCAAAGATTTCTTTGAAGTGTTCCGGCACATTCAGGAGCAGTTTTTCACGCCTACCAATACACGAAAGGGTTAATTGATGCCCCCTCAGTGTCATGGTGCGCTTGTCGTAACGCAATCCTGATGTTGGCTTTTTCTGAGGATGGCGCTTGAATTTAGTGGCTTTAACTGCCTCCATTGCGTTATCCCGAATCGTTTGCAGGAGAGCAGATGGCACATCGGGATATTGCCATCTGAGTGAAGCATACAAAGCCTTGTGAGCTTGGTTTTTGTTGTACGTCCGTTCCTTTAATGCCCAGTCAATGTGCTGATTAAAAATATCAGCACAAAACCCCATCAGAGGCAGAAACCGTTTATGGGGTAAGTTGACGGGGATGGATACGGTACGCTTCACGGTTTTACCTCCTACATCCTTGATCGACTTAGATTAGCACAAAAAGTTATGTATTTTGACAGAGGCTAACTGTCACCCCGATAGATTATTGGCATGAGAGCGGGGTATTGAACCCCGTCGCCTGCGGAGCCTCTCAAGCTTTATCATTCCCTTATTTCGTCCCTTCTGCCTTCTGCCTTTTGCGATATTACATTTTGCTGATAATCTTCTGCACAATCTGCATGCCCGTCACCGCTTGCCAGCCAAACAGTCCTAAAAGCGCCGCATTTAGAGCGATATGGCTATAACGTGCCCAATTCTGACCTTTTTGCATAAAGGGTGTCAGAGACGCTGACGTGGCAATGATAGCAGTCATACTTAAGCCAACCAGCAAGTGGGGACCGAAAAACAACTTGCCGTTGTTGATATAAGTCACCGCCATTGCACCAACGGTACTAATCACCATAAAGGCTAACAGGGCTGAACCAATTTGATGGTGTTTGATATTGTATTTGCCCTTGACTAGCTCTTTGCGGAGTTCACCTTCTGCCGTTCTCGTCTGTTGAATTTTGATCCCCAGATACAGGGCATAAATGGCAGTTGCCAGCAAGAGCCACATCACTATAGGGTGAAAGAATTGGGAGTAAACTTTAATCGGTTCTGGGATGTCGAAGTTCATAAGCTTCTTGGAGCAGTTTTAATATAGTGACAAAAGTTAACATAGCATAGCTGCGGTTTCGTCTAAAGTCTGATAACGAAACTGGCTTCCCTCCCAAGAGGTAGATTTCCCCTGCAATTAGACAACAGCGATGATCCAAAACATTGATGGCTTACTGCTGAAAGCCGCCCAAAGTGGTAACTTGACCCAAATCCAAGCCCTACTGAGTCAGGGGGTGAATATCGATGCAACCGATGGCGATGGCACAACAGCATTGATGATCGCCGCTCAACGAGGTTATACCGAAATCGTGCGATCGCTCATTGCCGCAGGTGCTAATGTTAACCTGCCGCGAAAACGGTACAATTTAACCGCACTCATGCTAGCCGTCGCCGCGAATCAGGTGGATGCAGTGGAAACGCTAATTGCCGCAGGTGCTGATGTTAACGCCAAGAATGAAGATGGTAGCACGGCGCTGATGGTGGCGGCACATAAAGGTCATCTCACACTGGTGCAACGGTTATTAGCAGCAGGTGCTGATGTCAATATCCAAGATAAAGATAACGATAACGCCCTGAAGCTAGCGGCGGAAAGTGGTCATGTTCAAATTGTCAACCTCTTACTTGAAGCTGGGGCAGATGGCACACTCAGTTCAGAGGCATTGCTGCTAGCGGCGAGTGAGGGTCATACTCAGATGGTGAACCGATTGCTGGAGGGGGGGTTTGATGCCAATACTCGCAACGTTGATGGCAGAACCGCACTCATTCAGGCGGCGGAGTTAGGCTATTTACCGATTATTCAGTCATTGTTGGCGCATGGTGCTGATGTCAATTTGCCAGATGAGGATGGTGAAACGGCGCTGACGTTAGCGGCGGATCAAGGGCATACGTTAGTGGTTCAGGCTTTAGTCGCGGCGGGTGCGGATGTAAATCACCCCAATCCCAGGGGGGGAACGGCGCTAATGGCGGCAGCAGCCGGGGGTCATTGTGACATTGTGCGGGCATTACTGGAGGCGGGTGCAGAGATTAATCTCCAGGATGCAGATGGGGAGACAGCCTTACATTTAGCCTCGGTAGAAGGGCATACGGCAGTTGTGGAGGCGTTACTCCAGCGTAATGGTAACGTAGACCTGAAAAATAAGCTCGGTGACACCCCACTGATGCTAGCTGCTTTACATGGTCACACAGAGATTGCGATCGCGCTAGTGCAACATGGCGCTGACGTAAATGCCACCAACCAAGGTGAAACCCCACTTACCCTTGCCCTATCTCAGGGATATCCCGAAACGGTAACAGTATTGCTCCAAGCCGGGGCAAATGCCAATCTGACCGATATAAAAGGGAAAACCCTGTTAATGAAGGTGGCTGATCAAGGGGATAGTGAACTGATACGCTCATTATTAGCAGCCGGGGTTGATGTGAATCAGCGAGATAGTGCGGGGGCGACAGCCTTAATGTGGGCAGCCCATCGCGGTTATATCCCTGCTGTGAAATGTTTATTAGACGCAGGTGCGGATGTCACCCTCAAAAATCGGGGGGGCTATACGGCGATGATGATTGCTGAATTTAATGGGTATCCGGAAGTCGTGGGGGTTCTCAAAGCTGTAGGGGCGGCGGAGTAAAAAGGGATAGGGGAGATGGGGGAGATGAGTTTGTAGAGACGTTCCGGTGGAACGTCTGGGCGGGTTTAGGGACTAATATTGGTTGTTATCCCTAGCTTTGCTGCAAAACCCGCCCCGATAGAGTGCAAGAAATATTCGACAAATGACGAATGATAAATGACAAATGACAAATGACGAATGACGAATGACGAATAAATCATGAGTGCGCCATCGCTATACTGGACGCTGATTCGTTTAGATCCCATCGCTGGATGTAAACGAGAGGTTATCCCAGCCGCGAAAACGTTCTGCCAAACTCAATTTTCCCAATTCGTCTCTGAGGGAACTGTTCCAGACAAACCAATTCAACGCCAATTAATCCAATGGAGTCGCGGTGAGGAATCAACAGATTATCCCGAATTTTCCACCCTCGCCCAACTCTGCTTGCGCTGCTTTGTTTCCCGACAAATTGAACAAGTCTGTGTTCAACTTGAAGTCAAATTTGGTAACAATCATGGTTTCAATCGGTATGATTTATTTACCTTTGTCCTTACCGATTTAGGGGTTGACAAAACGCCCACGCTTACTCAATTTACTTCTTTAGCCACAGACATTTTACAAACCTTTGACCCCGAACGCGCTAGTCTGACAACTTGGACGAATCGCTTGGTGAAACAGCATCGGGAATTGAATCGTTTTCTCTTGGAACAAGGAGTGTATTTAATTAGTGATTGGGCAATTTTAAACGATACGACGCCCAATCAACTCTCACGCATCTATCGGGAGTTTTATCACCTAACCGATCGCGAAATTCAGCAGGCGCGTATTCTGCTCAAAAGTTATCATAGCATCTACCGTCGCGATCGCATATCCTCGAATCAAACGGGACAATGCGCCTTACCCACGCCAGCACAGCTTCAGCAGATGGCGGATCAGGTGTATCGGAAAACCAACATCCGACTATCTCCTCCCGATATTATGGAACAACTGCAAACCCTAGCCCAACGGCTACGAGACTATCGCCTGTCTGTGAGGCGGGGAAAGTTACCCAGTCAATCCCTTGATGATCCTACTGTCAGTCTTAACTTGCACCAGCCATCCACCATTGATGAGACAGAACAACTCTTTTTAACCGCTTATCGTCAACAATTTGTCAGTTGTTTAGATCAGGCAATTCAGCAAGTTATTGAGGAGCAACGGGTTCAGCTCAATCGGAAAAAATCGGAGAAATGTCAGCAATTTATAGTGGCATTACGCGGGTTTCACTGTCAAGGAAAATCCATGGCAGATATTGCCAGTTTAGTGGGATTAAAGGCGCAGTATCAAGTAAGTCGGCTGTTGAAACTCAAGCAAATCAGAGCCGCCGTGAGGGGACAGATGCTCAACTGTTTGTTGGAGTGTATTGTAGACTTGGCAAAAGCTTGTACTGATCCAGAGCAAATCATAGCACTTGATCACCAGATTGAACAGGTTTTAGCAGACGATATTGACAAAATGATTCAGGAGGCAGAAATTGAGGCTGAACTTAAGAACAAAAAGGCTGCATTAAAAAGTTTATTTGCTCAACGAATTTGCCAATATATTGATCGGTTTGATTCGTGATTAGGGTTTGGGCAATCATCCGAGGGAGTATCTCAGGGAAGCACACAAGATTCTTGTCAACGCCATCGTTATAGTTTGTAGTAAAACCTAACCCTACAATTCTATTTCATAAGACACACCGAGCGTGTTACCGAGCGTGTTACTGAGCGTGTTGCCGAGCGAAGTCGAGGCAAGCCGAAGTAAGTCGAGGTAAGTCGAGGTGTTCCCTATTCCCAAAAATTGCATACCTATCTTAGGCTCAGAACTATAGAAGAATAGAGGAAATGATTCTCGCCTGTTTCAGACAGTAAACCTAGTTATAAAATTAGCGTCATGATTAACGACTTCAGTGACAGAACACTTGAATTTGAAGCCTTACCCATTACGACTATCACTCTAGAGGATACTCAAATTCAGCAGGCAAAACACCTAATCCAACCGATTCAGCACGAATCCCGACAATGGCAAGCCTATTTAAATGCATTAGCCCTATTTGGCTTTAAACAATGGCTTCAGGATTGGGCGTCTGATCTGCCTATAGACGATAAAGACTGTTCAGTGTTTTATCCGGACTATGCCAATATTTTGGGAGCCGTTTGCCAGGTAAAAGTCGGTCATTTTAACCTTGACATTATTCCGATTGGATGCTTAGCATCAGAGACGGTTCCTGTTCCCAGAGCCATCCTTGATTTACCTGAATTTACTGCACATTTCTATATTATTGTGGAAATATTAGAGGAACTTAAACAGATTCAAGTTACGGGATTAATTCGCTACGATCAATTACAAGCACAATTGGCGACAACTCAACTTGCTCCAGAACCTGATTGGACCTATAATTTACCTCTAGATTGGTTAGAAAATCCCGATCGCCTGCTACTATACTTGCGCTGTCTCAACCCGGAAGCGATTCAGTTACCCGCGATTCCCCCAAGGAGTCAAGAAACAGTATCCGTCGCTCAATTCGAGCCACTTATCCCCCAATTGAAATCAGACGATTGGGAATTATCGGAGGTATTAAATTGGGAACAAGCTGTGGCTATTTTCACAAATTCTGAGTTAAGACAATGGTTATTGAATCCAAAGCCAACAGCTTCAACAACGCTACAAAGGCTGCAAGAACCGCTGATTAATGTGGGACTTTGGTTGAATGATGAAATTGACGAACTATCCCAGAAACTATCATGGGTTCTATTACCTGCACTAACGCCAGACGCTGTTCCCTTGCGATCGCCAACTCAAGAATTAAATGTTCTTCTCCAGCAGCTAGAACGCACAGGTAAAGCGATTCCACCTATAGCGCGGGGGGGGTATGCTGATTTTATGCTAGGAAATAATGCCTTACGCCTCTATGCTATCACTTGGTCGCTGATCTCACCTGACAATCTCCCTGCTTGGACATTATTATTAATTTTAGGAGCAACTCCGGGGACAACGATTTCCCAGCCTATCCAATTTTTCTTGAGGGATTTAAATAGTATTTTAATTGAACGAGTTCTAGAACCTCATTCAGAGGAAACATATATTTATGCTCAAGTAGGCGGTACAGTAGAGGAAGCATTTACGGTTACATTATCTAATGAATCTGGAGCATCTTTAACTTTGCCTCCTTTTGTTTTCCGCCCCAATTGATTGTTAATTCTAGCCGCTCTTTCTCCCCTCTTGCTCCCCTCTCCCAAGCTTGGGAGAGGGGCTGGGGGTGAGGGCTGGCGTGGGAGAGGGGTTGGGGGTGAGGAGTTAAGCTTAAGTTAAATTTCACACCAATGACAAATGAAAAATGAAAAATGAAAAATGACGAATAACAAATGACAAATGACAAATGACAAATTTTTAACAATTCGACGATTTAATCAAACCTGTGTCTTTGAATTATCATGGGGAAAAGGACAACAACTGTGCGCGACAGTTCCTTACCCGGAATCGCTGAGTACATTTTACCAAGAATGGCAGCGAATTTACTTGAGTTATTATCAATCTGCCTTGCGGGGATGGATTGAAGGGAGTGGAAGTTTAAGCACACCTCCGATTGATTGGCACACTAAATTAGTACAAGCCGAAGCTAAATTATTATCTGAGTTCCACCATTGGTTACGTCGTGCGGAATTATTTGAAATTCGGGCTGAAATTGCTAAGTTTTATCAGCAAACCCCTCTCCCCAGTGACAACCAACCGCTCACAATCAATTTATTTTTAACCTGTCATTCTGTGGACTTAGAACGCCTACCCTGGGAAGCCTGGGAAATTGGTGCCGAATGGTCAACGTCTGACCGAATTCGCCTAGCCAGAACCCCGGTAACGATTCGGCAAGCTGCTGGTACTAACTCTCAATCTCGGCGGAAAAAGGTAAGAGTATTAGTGATTTTAGGCGATGATACTGGACTCAATTTTCAAGGCGATCGCGCAGCGGTGCAATCTCTATCTCGAATAGCCGATATTGAGTTTATGGGTTGGCAACCGGGACAGGATATTGCGGAATTAAAGCTGCAAATATCAGCAGCAATTGCTGATAAACAGGGATGGGATGTTTTGTTATTTGCGGGACATAGTAATGAGACACCGTTAACGGGCGGAGAATTAGGAATTGCTCCCAATGCTTCTATTTCAATTCGGGACATCATCCCCCAATTACTCTTGGCAAAAGAGCGAGGATTACAGTTTGCCTTGTTTAATTCCTGTCAGGGATTAAGTCTTGCCCATTCCTTAATTGATTTAGGATTATCCCAAGTCGCTGTGATGCGCGAACCCATCCATAATGATGTGGCGCAGGTATTTTTATTGCGATTTCTGCAAGCATTAGGACAACATCAAAATGTACAGGAGTGTTTAATTGCCGCCTGTCAAGTGCTGAAGTTGGAAAAGAATCTTACCTATCCTTCAGCTTACTTAATTCCTTCTTTATTTTGCCATGCCGAGGCTGAATTATTTCGGATTCCACCTTCTGGTATAAAGCAGCAGCTTAAGCAGCTTTTACCGACATCGAAAGAGGCGATCGCGCTATCTTTGCTCACGGTACTCAGCCTATCACTACCTATACAGGATTGGTTATTAGAACGGCGAGTTTGGGTTCAGGGGATATATCGTCAAATGACTGGACAAATCTCAACAACAAAACCGCCTCCGGTGTTGTTAGTACAAATTGATGAAACCTCGATTCGACAAGCGGCTATTGCTGATCCCAAGCCGATGGATCGTCAGTATTTGGCAAAGTTGGTGGATAAGTTAAGCCAAACCGATGCTAAAGTTGTGGGAATTGATTATTTATTAGATCGTCCTCATGGGGAAGATGACGATAGTTTAGTGCAATCGTTGCAAGCGGCTGTACAACAGAAAACACCGACAACCTTTGTTTTTGCGTCGGTATCTCATGAGACAGAAGGATGGTTAAATGTACTCCCCACAATTGCTAGTCCGAATTGGAGTTTATCGGGTGAAATTCATCTGCTGTTTTGGTATATGAAACTGGTATCACCAGAGGGTTCGGCGTCTGAGAAATTGCCGTTTGCTTATGTATTAGCCTTGGCGCATGAATTGACTCAAGTCACTGAATCCAATTCGCCCTCGGTTATTACTCCTCAACTGACAAGTCAAACGGAGTTGTTATCTCAAATTCGCGAGGATTTCAAAAACAGAAATGGACGAGATTATCGGGGTGTATTTTCGGCGCGATCGCAACGTCAGTCAATTACTGGATTTTCTTACCAATTTGGTCAAATGTGGTTCCATCCCATCATTGACTTTTCCATTCCACCTGCACAGGTTTATCAAACGATTCCGGCGTGGGAACTTCTGGAAGATTCAGCCATGTCGCCGCAATTGATGAATGTGTCTCAGCAGGTGGTGATGATTGCACCAGGGGGATATGGGGAAGCGGGAATCAAGCACGAAGGGGAGGATTTGTTACCGTTACCTGTCGGATTGGGGTATTGGTTTGAAGGGCGCAAGACGGTGACAGGTGGGGAAATTCACGCTTATTTAATTCACCATTATTTAAATCAACGCTTTGTTGTCCCAATTCCGGATTTATGGATGTTGGTGTTAGCGGTAGTATTGGGAAAGGGGATATCATCGGTAACAGGATTGGGGTTGAGAGTAACGCCGAGAAATGTTAAGGGGAAACGCTGGGTAGTTTTCGTGAGTGGATGTGCGATTTATGGCGGGATTAGTTTACAGCTTTATATTACCAGTGCTATGTTGTTACCTTGTTTGATTCCTGGGGCAGCTTTGGGGATTTATCTGCTACCGATAAGCCGTAAATAGTGTAGCTTAATGACAAAGGACGAATGACAAATGACAAATGACAAACTAGGTTTATTGTTAATCACGTTAACCAGTTGCCTGGTTGGATATCAGCTAGTTCTACCCAGGATAATGCTGGCTCAAAATCAACCCTTACCCTGGTCAGAGTTATATCAAACTGACTCATCATCCGACAATACCACTGAACCCCCAGCGCGGGGAAGAACGGGAGGAAGTCGAGGTCCCGTTTGTCCAATTTCTCCCGCCTATAATCCCTTAGCGATTCCCTTAGTTTGGAGTAATCGCCCATTATTTATGTGGCGAGTCAAAGATGGAGAACAGATTGGCAAATTTGAACTGTGGCATCATGTTACTCAGGATGTGGTGTGGAGTAAACCAGTGAGTTCATCTGAGACTACGCTTTTGTATGATGGGGAAGCGCTGCAACCGGGAGAGCGTTATTATTGGGTATTATTTACCGAGAATTCTGTTCCCCTTTACCGACTCGCCTTTCAGATGGTGGATCGACAGACACGCGATCGCATCTCTTCGGATTTAATGACGATAGAGGCGCAATTGCAAGAAGAAGGAGCGTCAGCCGAGGCGATCGCTTATGCTAAAGCCGAATATTTTGCCACTCGTCAGATGTGGGCAGATGTGTTGCAACAGGCATACAGTGTAGAAAATCCGTCAATGGCTTTGACTGACTTTCTTCAGATAACTCGCCAGCAGTTTTGTTCGGGTTAATTAGGATGTTGGGTTTGCGGCGTCAATCCAACTTATGATCTATTCCAGGATAGCGGAATAACCTATTGGTGCATAGCATCTTCCCCTCAGATGTATAAACAGGTAGAAACCCTTAAGCGGCTATCGATATGACGAATCCCTTAATTCAACTCAACCGCCGTTCTCTCAAAGGAGTACTCACCCTCCTTTCCCTCACCAGCGCCATTTTCATCTCACCTGTTGCGATCGCGGGTGAGTGGGTGAGAGTCAAAACCGACACAGACAATAACGCCTATCACGTTGATGTCTCCACGATTGAAGGCAGAGGGCGCTTGCGCTACTTCTGGTCAAATGTAGTCTACGGACAACCCAACCCGAATCTCGTACCTGGGCAAGAGGTATACAGCACTACATATTATATAGCGGTGGATTGCCAGAATCAGATTTATCAGGTGCGTTTTGTGCGGTTTCTGGATGCTAACGGACAAACAATTGAAGATTATAACTATGGAGAAGATGGCAGAGGAGGTAGACCTGAACCCGGTTCTGCCGCAGAAGCTTCACTCAAGTTTGTTTGCTCAAGGTAATATCGCAGTTTTCTGGGAGCATCCCATTTTGGAAATAACATTACCTAAAACAATGGTATTTCAATAGTTTCAGCCAGGATTTTTTTTAGGCTAAAGCCTTGGCTACAGACTTAATTGGGCAAGGCTACAATAGTACCATAGAATTGGCGAGATTTCTGAGCGCACGTCAGTGCGCCCCTACGTTATGGCATAAAAATAAATGAACTAACACGATTTTTCCTTCCTCAATTAACCCAACTCAATGGACTCAGTGATATGATCCAACAATTGCAAACTGATTCAGCCTCCGATATCATCTACCCCGACAGCGATGGTCAACCTATGGCAGACAACACCAAACAATTTCGCTGGATTGTGACAGTTAAAGAAAATATAGAAATATTATTTGCGGCTAATGCTGATATATTCGTAGCTGGCGATTTACTTTGGTATCCTGTTCAGGGAAAACCCAAAGCTTGCCAAGCCCCTGATGTGATGGTTGTCTTCGGTAGACCGAAAGGTGACAGAGGTTCCTATCAGCAATGGCGAGAAGAGAATATTGTCCCCCAGGTTGTCTTTGAGATTCTCTCCCCAGGAAACCGTGCCAAAAAGATGGCAGAAAAACTCTTATTTTATCAACGTTACGGTGTTGAAGAATATTACATTTATGATCCAGATGACATCGAATTAACTGGCTTATTGCGGTCTGGAGAATGGTTAGACCCCATTGAAGATATGAATGGATGGGTGAGTCCACGATTAGGAATACGGTTTGAACTCACCCCTGATACCCTGGTCATTTATCGCCCCGATGGACAACGATTTCTTACTCCAGTTGAACTCGATCATCTCCGAGAACAGGAACGTCAACGGGCAGAAGAAGAACGTCAACGAGCAGAAGAAGAACGTCAACGCGCCGAGGAAGCAATGGCTCAATTGGAACAAGAACAACAGCGCTATCAAGCGTTGATGGAGAAACTACGAGCTAGAGGAATTGACCCAGAACAATTGTAAGTGTGGTTCACTCAGACAAATTTAAATTGTGTAAGTAAGTAGTGGCGTGGCACACCTTAATTGGTGGATTAGAATTGTAGGGGCGCATGGCGTGCGCCCAATTTCACGGTCAAATCTATTCCACAATTTTAGCTGTGTCAGTCCACTACATACCGGAAACTCGCCTACATTTTGTTTAAGCTAAAGTCCTGACGACGAACAGCTCAACTTGTGCATAGCAATTGATCCCTCAGAAGTATAGAGGATTAGAACGCGAAGACTGAGGATCATCAATCATGAGTCAAGTTTCTCTCCGCCAGAGTACATTAGTTCTTTTATCCAGCCTCTTGGCACTTGGTACAGTTGCCTGTGGTAATCATAATCCGATTATTTCTACCAGCGAAGCTGCCAATACTCTGCCTAAATCAAAAACAGCGAAAGAATCCTCAACTCCTCAGCCATCGCCATCCCAAGCGGCGGCAAAACCCCCTAATTTTTATCAACAAGCCCTGGATACAGCCACAGGTGCAACGGTGATTGGGGAACAAGCATTCGTGCGCGAGGATTGGGCGTTAGCGACAAGTCGTTGGCAAGAAGCGATTCGATTATTAAAGGCTGTACCTACCTCTAGCTCAGACTATGGGGCGGCTCAAACCAAGCTGAAAGAGTATCAAGGGTATCTCGCCGTCACCCAAGCCAAAGCCGCACCCCCACCGTCGAAATCCTGCCAGTGGTTACGGCACAGATGTATCAAACCTCTGGAATCGCCAATTCTCTCAGCCAAGCCAGCCCTAAATCAAAATCTCAACGCCAAAAAGTCCGTATTCACAAACAGATAAGTCGCATTTTAATCGCCGTTCTAGGGTTATAAATTTGTTTCAATAGCTTCTTTGTAATTTACGCCGCTGTTTGGGCAACATCTTACTATATTTATGACCAAGCTTCTACAATACTGAATCAAGCAGCTCAACTAGCCAGTACGATAGAAAACCCTAAGACAAAAGCAACCGTGTTGCATCAAATAGCTGTACAGTATGTAGATCCTTCAGCTTTTTATTCAGAAATATCTAAATATTCAGTCTATTCTCTTTATCGAATACGCGGCGTATCTTTTGATTATCGAAGAGACTCAAGGGAGGGAAAATTCAATAGGCTAGAATCAGCTCTTAAAGTTGCCAATGTTATAGAGATTACTGAATTAAAAGATGAAACTTTAATTAAGCTGGGTGAAGAATACGCTGACACTTGGCAGCATGAGCAAGCTCTACAAGTTGCTGATGCTATAAACGATGGTTCTCTCAAAAGCAAAGTATTGTCAAAGCTAATCATTCAGAATGCCATAGCTGAAGTACAAATAAATAGCAATAGTGGTCGTCAGAAAATAAACTTCAGATCTATGGACGGCAAATTGGTGAAGAGATTCCCGATTGGAGTCAGGATATTGATTTAGCCAATCCAACTGAACCAACTCCCATCGAAACGGATTTATCTACCAGTACAGCTAACGATGAACCTCAAGATTTGAGTTCATTCGTCACTTCTCCAGCCAAAATCAATACCCACAAAACATCTACCCCGGAAACATACCAGGTTACTGACAATTATCAAAACCCGCCTCAAGAACAGGAGGCGACAGAGCCTCAACCGAGTCTTTCCCAAACGCAGTAGACCTAAATTAAACTCTATCACCACTTCTGGTCAAGGCATCAATTCTACCCATTTTGCTCAATTACCCCTCGCCACCCCAGTTCAGCTACACATCGTCAATAATGAACCTCGCCCTGTCTACGTTAGTGTTTTAGTCATTGATGCTACAGGGGAGATAACCCTCTTGTTTCCCCATCAATGGGCGGTGATAGAGGATGCGGCACAAGTGAAAGCAGGTGAAACGCTGTTGATTCCCAACCCTAGTCGAGATACGTTTCACCTGCAAACCCAAAAACCTCTGGGTGTAACCGAGGTTCTAATTATTGCTAGCGTTACGCCTGTACGAAATGCTTTAAAAGCGTTACAAACTATCGTCAAGCGTCGAAATTTGGACAGTGAACCTGTGGTACTTCCTGCCCCGATTGAGGTGATTGAACAATTGCTGTCTGATTTAACCCCAAGTCGTGACTATTCTGTCTCCGTGACTTCAGGAATTAGCCCGGTTGATACTAGCCAATTCGCGGCAATGTCGATCACGTTTGAAGTTATATCAACACTCAATTAAAGAGGTAGATCTCACGTTGCGGTTCGAGACTGGCTGTGGCGCGATCTGGTAACTCCTCCATCGGCATAGGAATTGCACCCCTGATCCGAGCCTGGTTAAAAGCCGCGCGATCGCGAATATCCAGAATGGTCAATGCCGATTCTTTCGTTACCAAGTTCGATAAGGAAATGTCTCGGTTGAGGCTATGCTTGCCTTGAAAAGCTGTAAACCAGAATGGGTAAGGGTTTTGGCTTAAGTTGACACGGATACCTGCTTGCACTAATCTGTGTCCACTCAATTAACTCGGGTCGCCCTTCGGTCAGGGCGGGTTTAGTCGCATCTGGGTAAAACTAAAACAGTAGTGGTGAAACCCGCCCCTACACCAGCGTCAAATTGTGCCACTGGAGAAATCTTGATTACTATTAAGTCTGGGAAGTTAAACAAGGTAACGCCATGACAATAACCATCTCCCCAGATCAAATCGATCGGATTGTGAGTAATCGACACCATGATCCCTTTGAAATTCTTGGGTCTCATCCCGTTGAACGGGAGGGTAAAACAAGCTGGGTTGTGCGGGCTTACCTGCCGAAAGCCGACGCCGCTTGGGTGATTCGTCCCACGGAACGGGAAGAATACCCAATGCAGGCTGTCAGTCATCCTCATTTATTTGAATGTGAGATTGATATACCCGAGTTAGCCAACTATCAACTGCGGATTAAAGAAGGCGAGCATGAACGGGTAGTCTATGATCCCTACGCCTTTCGCTCTCCGCGTTTGACGGATTTTGATATTCACCTATTTGCCGAAGGAAATCATCATCGCATTTACGAAAAATTGGGCGCTCACCCCACTGAATTTAATGGCGTCCAAGGGGTTCACTTTGCAGTATGGGCACCCAACGCCCGCAATGTCTCCGTTATCGGTGATTTCAATAACTGGGATGGACGCGAACATCAGATGCGCCAACTGGGGAACGGGATTTGGCAACTGTTTATCCCGGAAATTGGCGTCGGGGAACACTATAAGTACGAAGTGAAAAACCACGTCGGACATATCTATCACAAGTCCGACCCCTACGGCTTTGAACAGGAAATTAGACCCCAAACCGCGTCAATTGTCAATAGTCTAGACTACACTTGGCACGACGAAGACTGGCTAGAACGCCGTCGCCATAGTGATCCCCAAGAACAACCCATTTCTGTTTACGAGGTTCACTTGGGTTCATGGCTGCATGAGAGTGCCGAGACTCCATCCCAATTACCCGATGGGGAAACTCGCCCCGTGGTGAAAGTCTCCCAGAAACCCGAGGGACGCTTTCTCACCTATCGGGAATTAGCCGAACGCCTGATTCCTTATGTCAAAGAACTGGGCTTCACCCACGTCGAACTCCTCCCCGTTGCCGAACACCCTTATGATGGGTCTTGGGGCTATCAGGTTGCCGGATACTACACCTGCACCTCCCGGTATGGGACTCCCCAAGATTTAATGTACTTCATCGACCAATGTCACCAAAATGATATTGGCGTGATTGTGGATTGGGTTCCCGGTCATTTTCCCAAAGACACTCACGGATTAGCTTTCTTTGATGGTACGCATCTTTACGAACATGCTGATCCTCGCAAAGGGGAACATAAGGAATGGGGAACCTTAGTCTTCAACTATGCCCGGAATGAAGTTCGCAACTTTCTGATAGCCAATGCCCTATTTTGGTTTGACCGATATCATATTGACGGGATTCGCGTGGATGCGGTAGCGTCCATGTTATATCTGGACTACGATCGCAAAGATGGGGAATGGGTACCGAATCAGTACGGTGGTAACGAAAACTTAGAAGCCGCCGACTTTTTGCGCTATCTGAATTATCAGATATTCGGCTATTATCCCGGCATCCTCTCCATTGCTGAAGAATCCACCGCTTGGCCCCTCGTCTCTCGTCCCACTTACCTGGGCGGCTTAGGCTTCAGCTTCAAGTGGAACATGGGCTGGATGCACGATATGCTGGACTATTTTGCCAAAGATCCCCTATATCGTCCCTACCACCAAAATAACGTCACCTTCAGCATCATGTACGCCTTCAGCGAAAACTTCATGCTGGCGCTATCCCATGATGAAGTCGTCCACGGAAAAGGCAACCTGCTGAGTAAAATGCCGGGAGATGACTGGCAGAAATTTGCCAATCTCCGCTGCTTATATGCCTATATGTACACCCATCCCGGTAAGAAAACCCTATTTATGGGCATGGAATTCGGACAACGGAATGAGTGGAATGCTTGGGCAGACTTAGATTGGGGAGCGTTGCAACATGCACCCCACCAACAACTGAAGCGGTTTATGGCGGATTTGAATCACCTTTACCAAAGTGAACCCGCCCTCTATAGCCAAGACTTTTCTCATGAAGGGTTTGAGTGGATTGACTGTAACGATGCTGACAATAGTGTCGTCTCGTTTATTCGCAAGGCAAAAGACTCGGATGACTTTATTGTCACCGTCTGTAACTTTACCCCTCAACCTCATCCCGACTATTGGGTAGGTGTCCCCGAACCCGGTTTCTATGCTGAAATCTTAAACAGCGATGCTGAAAATTACGGCGGTAGCAATATGGGGAATATGGGCGGTCGCTGGACAGGGGAATGGTCTCATCCCCGCTGGTCTTATTACCTTGATTTATGCCTACCTCCCTTAGGCGTTTTGATTTTGAAATTAGACCGGAATAAGTAGTTGGAGAGAGTCATTAGTCATTAGTCATTTGTCCTTTGTAAGGGTTTAAGTGGACGGTGGGCGCACAGCTATGCGCCCCTACCCCCAAAACCCTCTGCGCCCCTCTGCGCGAACCTCTGCGTCCCTCTGCGTTGAAAAAATCTGCCACCGCTTACGGGACAAAAACAAATCTTTTGTTAATTAATTACCAGATAAACATGACAAAAACTGCAACCAAAAGAACACCCATCACCTTAATCGCCGACGAAACCCAAAAACTCCTCGATTGGGCAGATAGCGTTCAACAATCCGACGACACAATATTCCACAAAGCCAAAACATTAGCCACCCGCCTCGGTGCCCATCACCGTGCCGATGGACTCACCGAAATAGGCTTCTGGGCACCGGAATTAGGGGCAGATATGTTCCAACCCAAGAACATTTATCTGGAAGTTCTCACCCCCCTGAACGAAATTGACCCCACCTTACCTAACCAAAAAGTCAAAGTTCATCGGGAACACCTGCAACTGGAAAAACACGGCGAATATTTCTGGGGCGTCGTTTCCGGAATGCGTCCGGGAACCAAAGACCAGATGGGTTCCTTCTATTGGCTAAAATACTTAGATTTTCAGAATGAAATCCAAACCATTAGCGATGTTTTAGCCTATTCCTTACCTTACGGTGTCTACGCCCCCGCCGAACTCTATGACCTAAATCAGTTACAAGAAAAACGCAGCGACTTGGAGTATTTAGGTCAAGGGGACGCCGATGAATCCGGGATTATTCGCGTTCATCCACCGCGTAATATCTTACAGATTCATATCACCACCGCCGCTAAAGAAGGGACACTGGCAGGATTAACCCGCATCTATCAACGGATTGCAGAAAAAATCAACGCCAATGACGCTTTAACCCCAGCCGAACAATGTTACATCGGCTATGATGCGGTGCAACTTCTCCCCATTGAACCCACCGTAGAATATCGGATGGAACATGATTTGGGGCAAGGGTTTTTTATCTTCAATGAAGATGACCTAGACGAAATTGACCCGGAAACCGAACAGGTAGATTACGAAACCGAGGATATTAAAATAACTCTGAAAAAACCAGATATCCAAAACTGGGGTTATGATATCGTTATTTTTGGGTCTTCAGCCACCAATCCCTCTGTCTTGGAAACCCTGCGCCCGGATGAATTAGTGGAGTTTATTAGTACCCTGCACACCTTCCCCACGGGTCCAATCCAAGTCATCTTTGATATTGTGTATGGTCATGCAGATAACCAAGCTTTAGACGTTCTGAATGGGCGCTTCCTGAAAGGACCGAATATGTACGGTCAAGATGTGAACCATCAAAATCCCGTTGTCCGGGCTATCTTATTAGAAATGCAGCGGCGGAAAAATAATTTTGGCGTTGATGGGATTCGCGTGGATGGTGCCCAGGATTTCAAGTTTTTTAACCCCCTATCCGGGCGGGTGGAATATGATGACGCCTACCTGAACGATATGGGCGCAGTGGTGCAAGACATTGGGTCACACCAGCGGCGACTCTTTGCTATTTTTGAGGATGGACGCCCGTGGCCCGCCCAAGGGTGGGAAGAGATTTCCACCTATCGAGATATTGTTGAATTTATGCCCGATGCGTTTCAGTGGGGTCCCTTAATCTTTGCCCATAATACCCCCGGTTTGCAGAAGTTTTGGGATAAGAAATGGCGTCGAGTCTGTGATGTGATGCAGGTTGGCGAAAACTGGATTACTGGGTGTGGAAACCATGATACGTTACGCCGAGGAACCCAAGTCGAACCCGGATTACCAATTAATTGGAATTTGGGGAAAAGTTTACCGGAAGTGTTGAATACGGCGTATAATAATCCGGCTGTGACGCTATGGGTGTATGGGTTTAGTCCCGGTTTACCGATGGACTTTATTAACTGCACCATGGAAGCCGCCTGGGGCTTTTTCCGCAATACTGATGATCGCTATGGGGTGAAAGTGGCGGCGGAAGAAGCAGGATTTTTAGATTGGCAGGTGGAAAAGTATGTGTATAATGACCAAGACAATATTTTTCCCCGGCTGAAGCAAATGGGGTTCCGTAAGATTGATGAATTACGTCAGTTTATGCGCGGACTTTATGACGCCATTGAAGAAACGAATTACGATTTAGAAGAAGTGGCAAGTTTATGTCAGCGTTATTTGGGGGCGGAGTCAGAAAAAGAGGAAGTTAAACAGGAAGCAACAAAGCGGAAATCGGCGGCGCAATTACAGAAGCTGAATGTACCGGAAAAATCCCAGGTGTTGGCGGAGTTAGATGTCGGGAAGCTGAAGGTATTTGCTAGGGCGTTTATGGAAGATATGCACCAAGCTTGTAATGTGTGGAATTATGAGGACTATTTGGTGCCAGAATTAGCGGCGTTTAATTTAACCTTGCGTCGTTTCCGTCATGATCATCCTTGGTTGCGCCATAATTTATCGGGATTGGATCGGTTTAATCGAATTAGTGAGGATAACTACACCCTTTTCTATGGCTTGCGGAGTCAACCTACAGAGGAGGGGGCGAGTGAAACGCCGTATCAGATGGCGATGGTGTCTCACATGGGCGGTGATCCAGTTACGGTGACGCTGGGAGACTGGCTACAACTGGATTTGGACGAATGGCAGATTGCGATCGCGTCTCCGGGATTGGAGGTGAGTGATTTGCGATCGTTTGAGTTGCGAGACACCCAAGCGTTACTGTTAGAACGAGTGAATTAAGGGAAATTTTCGTTCGTAGTAGGCACGAAGCGTGCCTCAAGCGCTAAAGCGCTTACTACAAACTGGAGAAATGGCAGATTGCGATCGCGTCTCCAGAATTGGAGGTGAGTGATCTGCGATCGTTTGAGTTACAAGATACCCAGGCGCTGCTGTTAGAACGAGTCAGACATTAGATGAGATTAGGGCACGATACTATCGTGTCCCTACCGAATCAATTATCCCTAAGCTGTGGTAGGTAACATTGCCGTGTCCGATTCAATCAGTCTTTTGCTATACCATAAACATTTAGAATATCCTGGTTTCTGTCCTCTGATTGCCTCATGAATGAACAACGCTATACAGCATATCTAACGCTGATTAATACCCTATTAACCTGTCCCGGTGGCGAGGAAGGGCGAGTTTTGCAAGATAACTCCGAGTTACTAGACGCCGGGTTAGTGGAAACCATGGCGCTAGTAGTGGATGTGTTGACAGAAAGAGGCGATGAAAAAGGGGCGGAGTTTTTAACGGGGATGGCGAATCAGCTAGGGCAGATTTTGGGATTATCCTCCTCACCCTCGACTCCCGACGCCCAACTTGATTTTCTCAAGCAAGTCTTATCCTCTATTTTGGAGAGTGAGGCGAATCCTGAGGTTATCGATGGGTTAATCCAGAAAAATGTGCATTTGTTGGATGAGAATTTTGCTCAAGTTTTGGACAACTGGGGACAGTCAATTCAGACTCAGATAAAGGCGGAACAAGCCCAAAATCTTGCCTTAATTATCGGTGAATTCAGTAACCGGATTAGGCATTTTCCGTTGGGCGATCAAGTCAAGAATCTGGAGATCGCGATTACGGGGTATCAGGTAGCGCTGAGTATGTTTGCCTGTGATAATCATCCAGGAACCTGGGCATCAGCAGCGCTTCATTATAATCTGGGAACGGCTTACCGTCACCGGATTCCGGGAGAGTTGGCGGAGAATATTGAAAAAGCCATTGCCAGCTATCAAGCGGCTTTAAAGGTTCATACCCGTGAGGCTTTTCCCAGCGATTGGGCAATGACGCAAAATTCTCTGGGTCTTGCCTATAGTAACCGGATTCAGGGAGATAAGGCAGAGAATCTAGAATCCGCGATCGCATCTTATGAAGCTGCCTTACAAGTCTATACCCGTGAAGCGTTTTCCAGCGAATGGGCAAGGAGTCACTATAATCTAGGGAATGTCTATATTAACCGGATTCAGGGAGACAGGGCAGAGAATATAGAACTCGCGATCGCATCCTTTCACGCCGCCCTACAAGTCTATACCCGTGAGGAGTTTCCCCTGGATTGGGCAGATACGCAAAATAATCTGGGTACTGCCTATTTATACCGAATGCGGGGGAAAACAGCAGAGAATATAGAACTCGCGATCGCATCCTTTCACGCCGCCTTAGAAGTTTGTACCCGTGACGAGTTTCCCAGCGATTGGGCGGAGACACAAAACAATCTGGGTACGGCTTACGGGGATCGAATCCGGGGAGAACCCGCCGAGAATCTAGAAATCGCGATCGCATCCTATCACGCCGCCTTGGACGTTTACACTCGTGACACCTTTCCCCAGCAATGGGCAATGACACACAATAATCTGGCGACTGCTTACAGTCACCGGATCAAGGGAGACAAAGCCGAGACTCTAGAAAAGGCGATCGCATCTTATGAAGCTGCCTTACAAGTCTACACCCGTGAGGATTTTCCCAACTATTGGGCAAGTACCCAGACAAATCTAGCGGCTGTTTATTTTAACCGGATTCAGGGAGACAAAGCCGAGAATCTAGAACGTGCCATTGCTATCTGTGAAGAGGTTCTAGACGTTTACACCTTTGAGGCGTTTCCCCTAAATTGGGCAGAGACTCACCATCATTTGGGGAATGCCTACAGCCAGCGAATTTGTGGCGAAAAGGAACAAAATCGAACAAAAGCTATAGCCTGTTATAAAACCGCCCTAGATGCTTACAATCCCGATGATTTTCCTGATCAATGGGCAGATATACAAATCAATCTGGCGGCTATTGAGAGGGACACAATGGAAGGATAAACAATTGTTTGTCTATTCGTCGTATGTTCGTAGCCGCGTCATTAATTAGGGCGCATGTCTATGCGCCCCTACGTTCAGATGCGATATCTCCTGAAATCTTGCACCATTCCAAGGCTTCACCGCCTCTTGCTAAACCTTATCCTGAAGTCGATTCACTTCCTCTGAAGTAAGCTGATTAAATAATGTTTGACATACATCGTAACTAATCAACCAATCACGACTCTATGAATTCAGTGTGGCAACAGGTTACTCTATCCAATTTACGTTTCTATCAGTGGCGCGGCGCTAGCTATTTATATCGCGTCGTGGGATTGCTGCAAGCTTGGCGGCGGGGGAGTTGGCTGCTTCAGTGGGCGGAACCCTTGGGCGCGTTGCTTGTGGCGATTGTGTTTGCGGTTGCGCCCTTTGTCTCTACTGCACTCATCGGCGTGTTGTTAATTGCTTGTGCGGGGTTTTGGCTACTGCTGACTGTCTCAGATGAGAGAGAACGCCCCCAGGTGACACCGATTCATCTGTTGGTATTACTGTATTGGTCAGTTGCCACTGTTGCCACAGCCATGTCCCCGGTGAAAGTGGCAGCCCGTCAGGGATTGGTGAAACTGACGCTATACTTATTACTCTTTGCGCTAATGGCACGGGTACTCAGATCAACCCGTCTGCGTTCTTGGGTAATCGGCGTTTTCCTGCATACCTCGTTAATTGTTAGCGTTTACGGGATACGACAGTGGTTTTTTGGCGCAGAAGCGTTGGCAACCTGGACTGATACTAATTCAGCAGCGGCGGATTTGACGCGGGTTTATAGCTATTTGGGGAATCCGAATCTATTAGCGGGTTATTTGATTCCGGCTGTGGCGTTGAGTTTAGCGGCGATGTTTGCTTGGACGAGATGGCTTCCAAAAGCGTTAGCTTTAACCATGTTTGTAGTGAATTCCGCTTGTCTGGTTCTTACGTTTAGTCGCGGCGGCTGGATTGGTTTTGTCGCCTGTCTGTTTGTCTTCTCCGTTCTGGTCGTGTATTGGTATAGTATCCAATTACCAGAAAAATGGCGTCCTTGGGCAATGCCTGCGATGCTGGGGAGTTGTGCGGCGGTAATTATTCTGGCGGTGCTATTTGTTGAACCAGTACGAGTGCGAGTGGCGAGTATTTTTGCGGGACGGGAAGATAGTAGTAATAACTTCCGGATGAATGTATGGGCGGCGGTGATTGATATGATTCGCGATCGCCCGATTATTGGTATTGGTCCGGGGAATGATGCGTTTAATAAGATTTATCCCTTATACCAACGTCCTAAATATACCGCGTTGAGTGCCTATTCTATCTTTTTGGAAGTGGCAGTTGAAACGGGTTTTATTGGCTTATTTTGCTTTCTCTGGCTACTTGTGGTTACGGTGAATCGTGGTGTACAACAAATTAACCGACTCCGCGCCCTACGGAATCCTCAAGGCTTTTGGTTAATTGCCGCGATCGCAACGATAGCGGGAATGTTGTCTCATGGTTTAGTAGACACAGTTTGGTATCGTCCTCAGGTGAGTACAGTATGGTGGTTAATGGTGGCGATTATTGCCAGTTATTATCTGCCGCCTCAAGCTGATACCTCAACGGCTGTGCAGGATAGCTAGTACCCACATAACTAAGAGGATAAAGCGTTGTGCGATCGCAACCGCTTGTTGATTGGGTAGTGGCGTGGCACACCTTAATTGGTGGATTAGCATTGTAGGGGCGCATGGCGTGCGCCCGGTTTAAACGTCAAATTTATTCCACAATTTTAGCTGTGTCAGTCCAGTAGAGTGCGATACGTTCCTTCGGAACAGGCTTCGCCAACGCGAATTTTTTGTAGAGTGAGTATTGTTGTGATTTTATAGTTGGTTAAATATAGGATACATGACAATAATAAAGGGCGCACGTCGGTGCGCCCCTACTGTCTTAATAATGATAGCGACAAGAAATAATCGTTAGATAATTATCATCTACCGCGTAGACAAGACGATTCGTATCATCAATACGACGTGACCAAAATCCCGATAAATTTTCTTTCAAAGGTTCAGGTTTGCCAATCCCCTCAAAGGGAAGACTTTTAGTTGCCTTGATCAGTTTATTAATCCTCTTAAGAGTCTTCTTATCCTGATTTTGCTAATAAAGATAGTCTTCCCAAGCTTCATCAGTCCAGGCTAACTTCCGATTACTCATCTACTAGATCTTTTTCTGTTACCTGTCCTTGTTTGTATTGGGCAATGGAGCGTTCTAAGTGGGCTGCATTTGCTGGAGACTTTAACAAATGAACGGTTTCGAGCAAACTATTGAAATACTCAAGGGACATAACGACGGCATCATCAGCATCCCGTCTGGTAATTATAGTATAGTCAGCATCATTAACCACCCGATCCAAAATGGCTTTCAGTTTATTTCTAGCTTCAGTAAACGTTACGACTTTCATTCCTAAAAGCTGTCGGCTTAATTGTACAAGTATAGCCTAGCTGATCTGAGTCTAGCAAGAAAGTGGCAGACCTAGCATACAGATCAAAGGCATTGTGCGATACGTTCCTTCGGAACAGGCTTCGCCAACGCGAGATTTTAGTAGACTGAGTATTGTTGTGATCTTATAGCTGGTTAAATATAGGATGCACGACAATAATAAAGGGTGCACGTCTGTGCGCCCCTACCGTCGAACAGGGAAAGATCGCATCCACTGAAAGTAAGCGCGATCGCGTTAGAATAGCAGTCGGTTAATCTGAAGCTGATTTTAGATGTCTTAACGGAGCCGTATTGACTGGATAATTTTCTTTGGTGCCTGTTGGGGCTTCGTGAACGTGCAACCATGTTTTATAATAGAGAATCAAACTTGCTGAAAAACAGGGATGGAAAAAATTAAATTTATTGATTTATTTGCTGGAATTGGTGGATTTAGAATTGCCTTTGAAAGAACGGGCTATGAATGCGTATATTCTTGTGAAATCGATCCCAAGTGTCAGGAAGTATATTTTAATAACTTTTCAGATAAACCCGCAGGTGACATCACAAAAATAGACGTTAATAGTATTCCTGCTTTTGATGTTTTAACGGCGGGATTCCCTTGTCAGCCTTTTAGTATATGTGGTAAAAGAAGAGGTTTTCAGGATACACGAGGTACATTGTTTTTTCGCATTTGCGAAATAATCGCAGCAAAAAAACCTTCGGTTATTCTCCTGGAAAATGTAAAACATTTAATGCATCAAGATAAAGGTAGAACGCTAAAGGTGATTTTGTACTCTTTAGAAGATTTGGGATATAAAGTCAATTATAGTCTGCTGAATTCTAAAGATTTTGGAGTACCCCAAAACCGGGAAAGAATAATTATTGTTGCTACCAAGAACAAAGAATTTAATTTTAATAAATTGAAAACAATAAATTCTAGAGCGAAATTAAGAAATTTTCTATCCGATTCTGATAATTTTGAATATTTAGAGCCGGACAGCTATACCTTAATAGATCAACCCAAACAACAGCAATCGGGATTAATTTTCGTAGGATATCGGAATAATAAGAGTATTTGGAAAAAAGGAGTTAGACCCAATACTCATCATTTATCTAGGGTTCACCATCAACCTAATAGAATTTATTCAGTAGAAGGCATACATCCTACAATACCTTCTCAAGAGACATCGGGGCGATTCTTTATTTATCTTCCTGAAGAAAACGCCGTTCGCAAATTGACGATTAAAGAATGTTATAGGATTATGGGATTTCCTGAGGATTTTAAACTCCACAATAATTTAGGAGAATGTTATAAGCAAGTGGGAAACTCAGTTTGCATTCCCATGGTTTCTGAAATTGCTTATCAATTAAAGGAACAAATATTTATTGGTAGTCAGAAAGAAGAGAATGATAATAATTTTATGGCTAAAAAGGAAGAAAAGTTTATTGAATTACAAATACCGTGATTACGCTTATGAATCACAATAAAAATGAGAGAATAAGGCATTTGCATTTAGGGATCGCAACCGCCTGTTGATTGGGTATTGTGCGATACGTTCTGTAGGAACAGGCTTCGCCAACGCGCGATTTTAGTAGACTGAGTATTGCTGTGATCTTATAGTTGGTTAAATATAGGATGCACGACAATAATAAAGGGCGCACGTCTGTGCGCCCCTACCGTCGAACAGGGAAAGATCGCATCCACTGAAAGTAAGCGCGATCGCACTTCGGGAAAGTATAGATGTGATCGCGTTAGAATAGCAGCAGGTTAATCCAAAGCTGATTTTAGTATGCCAATTACATTGCCACCAGAACTGGAACAGTTTATCAACAATCAGGTTGCTAGCGGCAAGTATGCCTCTACTGATGAAGTCTTCTTGGCTGGTATTAAGCTGCTACAGGAACGAGAAAATCTTTATCAAGGACGATTTGAGGAATTACGCCGCGAGATTATGGTTGGAGTTGAAGAGGCTGAACGAGGCGAATTGTTAGACGCAGAAACCGTTATAATTGGGCTGCAAGAGAAATTGCAACAGCGTCGCGCTTAGGCTAATTGATGAGCAATGTTTGCCGAATTACATCGACAGAAGCCGAGATATAGAGAGTATTATGGACTATCTCGCCCAGAAAGGAAGTATTGAAACGGCAGAGCGTTTTCTTGAGAAGATTGACACGAAGTTCAAAATGCTATCTCAGTTCCCCCGAATGGGACGTCAACGAGATGAACTCTATCCTGGCTTGCGGAGTGTACCGTTAGAGGATTATCTAATTTTTTATCGTCTGGTTATAAATGTAATCGAGGTGATGCGGGTAGTGGGCGGTTATCGCGATCTGGAGGCGCTATTTCGGGAAGATGATCAAGACTAAGCGATCGCATCCACTGAGTCACAAAGGCGATCGCTCTGTGTATATTGGACTTAGGGCAAGAGCATTACAACAGAAAGTATATGTCTACTTATCATGAAGTACGTCGTCTAGCGGAAAACCTTACTCCTGATGAGCAAATGCAGCTGATAGAAGAATTGTTCAGCTTAATTCATCAACGAGTGACTTTAGCACCTAAGCCCAAACGTAGCATCTTGGAGTTGCGAGGGCTAGGTAAAGAAATTTGGAATGGCATGGATGCTCAAGACTATGTTAATCAGGAACGAGACTCATGGAATGGATAGCCCAGTTACAGGGGCAAGTCGTTGGTTTGGATAGTGCGCCACTGATTTACTTTATAGAGGAAAATCCGACTTACTTGGAGATGACTGACGCTTTTTTTGAGGCAATGGTGCGCGGTGAGTTTAGGGTTGTAACCGAGGGTGATAACTTTTTTAGAAGTGCTAGTTTATCCTCTACGGCGAGGGAACACAATACTGGCTCAACAATATCGTGACATCTTGTTTAATGAAGAAGGTTTGACGACTATCGAAGTGTCTGTAGCTATTGCTGAGGAAGCTTCACAACTCCGGGCAGCTTACAATTTGAGAACGCCTGATGCAATTCAAATGGCTACAGCAATTCGTCAAGGTGCTTTGTTTTTTTTGACTAATGATGCGCGTTTACCTTCTTTACCAGGGTTGGCAGTTTTGGTGTTAGAACCCACATTCCGCACTTCATAATGTAATACGTGATGATTACGCCTTGTGGGTAGCTTGGCGAACATAAAAACTGAAAAATCTAAGTATTTATACGTAAAAAGTTCGCCAAGCTATCCAGTTTTTCCGTACTACTTGGCATACTACAACTTGACGTGCGGAAGGTGGGTTAGAAGAATTGAGAGCTTGATTTTTAGTGGAGAGCGATCGAACTTCGGAAAAGATAGACGCGATCGCATACACCGACGCAGAAACGCGATCGCACTTCGGCAATAAATGCCTGGTCTACCATCCTCCAGTAGAGAATAATTTCATATTCCCAATTTAAATTCGTGACAGCTTACAATAGCAGTAGGTCAATCCAAAGCTGATTGCAGATAAGCGTGAATAAATGGAGCTAATTTGCCGTTCATCACATCATCAATTGACGTTGTCTCCACCCCAGTTCGACAATCCCGCACTATCCCCTCTAAGCACTGAGACTCACTAAATTTGGTACACAGATAGTCTCGAACATTTGGGACTTCTGATACTCCTGTAATTAAATCACATCGGATGTTACTAATATCCCCCACACCTTGGGCTTGAGCAATAGCTAACAATTTGCTTTTGAGAAGAATGAGAGCTTTTTCTCTGTTCTGTAGCTGAGATCGCTCCTGTGAAGAGCAAACAACAATTCCTGTTGGAACATGCAAAATCTGCACCAACACACATCTGGAAATAACCCCTGTTATCCTTAAGCATCTAACCTTGGAGGGTATCGTGATTTGTAAGTGTTTCTGAGGAATATCAATCTCACCATCTTCATCTAATAGTGGTATTACTTCCACTGTGACACTCGATATGTACTGCTCCTCACCAGTAAGAAAAAGTGAATTATACCTCAGACTATGTTCTCCTTTTTCTGCTTTGAGATAACCGTAGGCGTAACGCCCAAAAATTTCCAGAGTGAAAGATTCATGGCAATTCCTTGCATTTTCTCCATAATCTCTCTGAATTATATCGATTATATCTATCCCTTGATGAGCCACTGGATATATTATCCTATAGTCTCCCTGAATTACGTCAATTAGACGTATTCTATAGCCATAATTTTCTGCCCATTGAACATACATTCGTACTATCTCTATTACCCAAAATTGAAAATTTTTATCTCTAGATTTTGCCTCAATAATTAGAAAGGCTCCCTTCTGGTCACAGGGATCAGAGAGTAATTGTTGTATTTCCCATTTTTCTAGTTCCCGATTCAGTTGAGCAATCAGTACCTGCGATTCCTGCAACAACTCCTCATCTGTTTCCTGCTCTAGCAATAATGAGGCAGCTTGGAGGTCTTGCCAGCTAACTTGCCACTGCTCAAAATGCTGGAGTTGGAGTCGGTAGTTACTAAGCTGTTGGAGTGCTTCTTGGTAAGAAGGGCTTCTGTTGCTAAGGTCTGGTTGAGTGGCTACCTGCTCTAGGTATTGAATTATTGCTGTCAGTTCAGGATTGTTAAAGACAGTCTCTCACCTTATTTAAACGAGAGGACAAGATTTCTAGCTGTTGCTTGATGTCTGGGACTTGAGTCATGACGTATTTCCTTATCGTAAATTAACGATTCTGTTTTAAGTAATCTTAAATTAAAGTAAAGCTTGAATACTACCAAATGGAATCAAGATTCAGGACAAATCCAGGTAATACTGTTTCCACTGAAAGGGTAGAAGGAGATTCAAGCACTTCAATCTCTTGACCGGGGCGATAAATTTCCACTTGCCGCAGTTTCTGATTAATTAACCAACCTAAGCGGACACCATTCTCTAAATATTCTTTCATTTTATCCTGAGTGTCTTTCAAGCTATCACTCGGAGAAAGTAACTCAATCACAAAATCAGGACAAAGAGGAAGAAATCTCTTTTGTTGCTCAGGAGTTAGGGCATTCCAGCGTTCCAATTTTACCCAGGAAGCGTCAGGAGAGCGATCCGCTCCATTCAGTAGTTTAAAACCACCAGAAGAATCAAAAACTTTACCTAATTTATTTTGCTCGTTCCAGATCCATAATTGAGCAGTTAATCCAGCATTACGGTTACTCGTTTCTCCCCCTACAGGTGGCATGATAATTAATTCCCCTGTAGCAGTACGTTCAAATCTGAGCGTTTCATTGTCCTGACAGAGTTGATCAAATTGCTCATCTGTTAGTTGAATGATTGAGTGTAGGTTGAGGGTTAAAGCAGTCATAGTGATTGAGGAGACATGAAAGCAAGTTATTCGATTACATCCACAAATTTGCGGGATTGTCTTTGTCATCTTCCCACTTAGCCGGATTATTGATAATATAGTCTCGAATTCGGTCTAATGATCCATCAGCGCGAATGATGTGGTCATAAAATCGCGGTTGCCAACCAAAAGATGAATAATTATTCCTTTTACACCACTGACTAACGGCTGCTTTGTATGATCGAATGATGGCACCCAGAGAACCTGCTTTCGGAGACATTTGTGATCTTGCCCGATAGAACTCCGTGTCGCCACGGAATGTAGAGACGTTGCATGCAACGTCTCTACATGATGAATTAGGTTTATTAATAATCACAATGCCATGTAAATGATTGGGCATGACCACATAAACATCTAGATCAGTATTGGCACAATGATGAGGAATATCTGCCCAGCATTGTTGGGCGATTTGCCCAATCTTGGATAGGCGCATTTCTCCTGATATGACATCACCGAAGAAAAACGTGCGATCGCGTGTACAAATGGTGACGAAATACCAGCCATTTGCGCCATAGTCTCTGTGGGGTAATCGGGTGGATTCAACCCGATATTTGCCTTTGTACAGGGTCATGGGTTTGTCCCGATGATGGTGTAGAGACGTTCCATGCAACGTCTCTACATGATGCATTTGGATTGTTAATTGTCACAATACCATATAAATGGTTGGGCAGGATCATGTAGGTATCCAAATCGGGATAGATACTATGATGAGGAATATATGCCCAGAATTGTTAGGCGATTTGCCCCATCTGAGACAGGCGCATTTCTCCTATTATCACATCAGCGCAGAAAAATGTGCGATCGCGTTTACAGATGGTGAGGAGATATCAAACCTTTGCCCCTTGGTGGGTTAATGGGATTCAACCCGATATTTGTTTTGTACAAGATTATGGGTTTTCCCCGATCATTGTGTAGAGACGTTGCATGCAACGTCTCTACAATCGTCATATCACCGACTATAACATCAGCGCAGAAAAATGTGCGATCGCGTTTACAGATGGTGAGGAGATATCAAACCTTTGATCCTTGGTGGGTTAATAGGATTCAACCCAATATTTGTTTTGTGCAAGATTATGGGTTTTCCCCGATCATTATGTAGAGACGTTGCATGCAACGTCTCTACAATCGTCATATCACCGACTATTCTATCCCTTCAATCCGATCCTCAACCTCCTGATACAACTCGCGCAACATTTGCAGATTACTCTCACTCGTCTCCCAATACCCGCGTCCATTCACTTCCAACAACGTGGACACCACCTTGCGGAAGGAATGAGGATTCAAATTCATCAACCGCTTCCGCATCGCTTCATCCTGGATAAACGTCTCATTAGCTTCCTCGTATACCCAGTTATCCACCGCGCCAGCCGTCGCACTCCAACCCATGGTATTAACTAACCGCTTCGAGAGTTCTCGCACGCCTTCATAGCCGTGACTCAGCATTCCCTCATACCATTTCGGGTTGAGTAGCTTCGTCCGCGCATCTAAACGCACCGTCTCCGATAACGTCCGCACCTGGGCATTTGCTGTCGTCGTATCAGCGATATAGGATGCAGGAGTTTTACCATCTTGACGCAGGGTGGATACCACCTTCGTCGGATCAGAATCAAAATAGTGAGACACATCCGTCAAACTAATCTCCGAGGAATCCAGATTCTGGAACGTCGCCTCCGCCGTTTTCAACGACGACTCGAAAATCTGGCGATTCTGTTCCATCGTTCCCGGATTATCTGCACTAAAGGCAAAGGATTTCCGGGTTAGGTACATATCCTGTAACTCGGATTCGCTTTCCCAAGTGCTATTTTCCACCGCCAGATTCACATTCGAGGCATAGGAACCTGACGCATTGGAGAACACCCGCGTCGCCGCTTGGCGCAGATTAATCCCCATATCTTCCGCCTGTTGCATCGCGTGTTTGCGGACAAAGTTCATCTCGTGAGGTTCATCCGCCTCAGCCGCCATTTTCACAGCTTGATCTAACAGATTCATCTGGTTGATAAACAAATCCCGGAATACGCCAGAACAGTTAATCACCACATCTACCCGGGGACGCCCTAATTCTTCCAGGGAAATCAGTTCTAACTTATTCACTCGCCCTAAGGCATCAGGAACGGGTTTCACCCCAACCATCCACATAATTTGCGCCAGGGATTCCCCGTAGGTTTTGATATTATCGGTTCCCCAAAGGACACAGGCAATGGTTTCGGGCCAAATTCCGCCATTTTCCGCCCGATGTCGCGCCAATAAGCGGTCTACGACGATTTTTGCCGATTTTACGGCGGCGGTGGTGGGGATGGATTGGGGGTCAAGGGCGTGGATATTCTTCCCCGTGGGTAATACATCCGGGTTGCGGATGGGATCACCACCGGGTCCAGGAAGCACATATTCCCCTTCCAAGGCTTTCAGCATCGCGCCGAGTTCGTTATCGGCGACGACTTGCTGGAGACAGAATTCCAGATACTCAAATAGGGGCTTAATTGCATCGGAGTCAACCTGACAGTACCCCGCATCAATTAGCGCTTCTATCCAAGGGGTACGCTTCCGCATATTAAAGAAGTTCAGACTCGTCACCTTGGACACCCGCCCCTCGGCATCGGTTTGGGCTTGGACTAACGCCGCCACAGCCGCACGAGTGGCTTGGGTGATGTCTTGGAGTAACTGTACATCCGCTAAGACACCTCGGTCGTTATTTTGATAGATCTCGTCGATATCCCGGTTAAGGCTATTGGCGATAATTCGCGGTAGACTCAGGATTTCTTCCTCTGGACGATCCAGACTAGCAATATTGACTAAAGTCGCGATCGCTTCCTCAGCCGTCGGCGGCTTACCAATTACATGCAACCCACAGGGTAACAGCCGCGACTCAATCTCCATCAGCTTTTTGTAGACTAACCCCACCAGGGTATCCCGTTCCTCTGGGGTCAGTTCACTGGCGTCTTTTTCCGGTAAGGCGATATCTTTATCCAGATTCACCAAGCGGCATTTATCCATAATCGTGTTCACAATCGGAACGCCGCGTCCGGTGTCTTTCAGGGTTTGATACGACCCAATTAATTCATTCAGTTCCTTCAACCCTTTATATAACCCAGCATTCTCCGCCGGAGGGGTCAGGTAGGAAATGGTTTCGGCGTAACTGCGCCGTTTCGCGATCGTGGCTTCACTGGGATTATTGGCGGCGTAATAGTAAAGATTGGGAATCGAACCAATTAAATTATCCGGGTAACAATCCCCGGACATCCCCATCTGCTTACCGGGCATAAATTCCAATGACCCGTGAGTCCCAAAGTGCAGTACGGCATCAGCTTGCCAGAGATGTTCTAAATAGGTGTAGTACGCGGCAAACCCATGATGGGGACTGGCGGAACGGGAGAACAGCAGCCGCATTGGGTCGCCTTCATAGCCGAAGGTAGGCTGCACGCCAATAAACACATTGCCAAATTGCTTACCATAAATCAGTAGGTTTTGTCCATCACTATTTAAATGTCCCGGCGGTGGACCCCAGTTCTCTTCTAAACGGGTGGAGTACGGGGTAAACCGTTCATACTCCATCACTGACATGCGGTAGGCAATATTCAGTTCGGGACTGGCATACTGCGCCTGGGCGTCGTGGATGACTTGTTGCATCAGGGCTTCGGCGGATTCGGGTAAGTCTTCCACGTCGTAGCCGTTATGCTTCAGGGCTTCCATGACTTTATAAATCGACCCGAAGACATCCAGATAAGCGGCGGTACCGACATTCCCCTTATCTGGCGGGAAACTAAACACGGTAATCGCCACCTTCTTATCCAGTTTCGGCTTACGGCGCAGGCTTGCCCATTTCAGCGCCCGCTTCGCCACAGCTTCAATCCGATCCTGAAGGGCGATCGCTTTCCCGGTGGTGCCATCTCGTCCAGATAGGATAATCGGTTCGATCGCGCCATCAAGTTCTGGGATGGCAATTTGCAGGGCTACCTGAATCGGGTGCAATCCCAAATCACTTCCTTCCCACTCTTCTGTGGTTTGGAAGACTAAGGGTAATGCCACCATATAGGGACGGTTGAGGCGTTTTAAGGAGTCGATCGCCTTGGGATGATCTTGTCGCGCTGGACCCCCGACTAAGGCAAATCCGGTCAGAGACACCACCGCATCCACTAGAGTTACATTGGCTTGTCCCTTACTCGTGGGAGTGTCATAGAAAAAGGCATCCACGGGTTTGGAGAAATCCAGTCCCCCGGCAAATACGGGCAGAACTCGTGCGCCCATGGCTTCTAGTTCCTGTACCATTGCCACATAATGGGCATCATCCCCGGTGACGAGGTGGGTGCGTTGCAGGACTAAACCCACACAGGGGGCAAAGGGGTCTTTTAAATCTTCGGAGATATCGTCGCGATTGTTATACCAGGTGAAATACTCTTTGACATCCTCAAACATCTTTGTAGACAGGGGATGCCATATACCCATGTCTGGGTAAACCACCGGGTCTTTAAATTCTAGGGTTTTTCCCTTAAGCACATATTTATCTGCCAGCATTAACAGGAAGTTTTCCAGGTTCTGGGAGGAACCCCCTAGCCAATACTGGAACGACAGCATAAAGTTACGGGCGTCCTGTGCCTTATCGATTGGCATATATTTCAGGACTTTCGGCAGCGTCTGCAATAGTTTCAGCATCCCATCTTGGAAGGATGAGCCTGACTTTTCTTTACGCTTCTTCATGAACTGGGCGATCGCACTCTTGGATTGACCCAGTTGTGCCATGGAGAAGCTGCCTAATTTATTCAGGCGCATTACCTGTGGCATAGAGGGAAATACCACCGCCGCATCCAAGCGATCGCGATGGGGTTGAACGGCGGCGACTACCTTATCCGCTAAGTCTTCGATAAAGATCAGTGAGGCGATAAAGATATTCGCTTGGGCAATATCCTGCTCAAATGCCTCATAGTTTTGCGGATCACGGAGTTCTTCGATTAAGTAGCCACTGATTTCAATGGCAATATCCGGCTGATTTTGATTAATTGAACGGACAGCCGCTGATAAAGCACTTTGATATTGTGGCTCTAGCACGACATAGACCACCTTCAGGACGTGACGATTCTTGGGGTCATCGGGGGTGATGTGACGAATGGTGGACTTGACGTGAGTGAACATGCGGTTCTAGCTCCTTTTGATGCGTGTTCTCTTCTCATTGATAGGGTTCCAGGGAAGTTTGGCTTGGCTTCCCTTGGGAACAATCGGCTTGGCGTTACAGTTAGGGCAACTTTTAGTGGTTTTACCAGAAAATGCTGACCCATGCAGCGTTTTCGCCCTCGTTTGACACAATTCGATAGGAAGTTGCTCAATTTACTTTACATTTATTTACATTCATTGAAGTAATCGCTCTAACTATTTTTTACAAAAATTTACATTTAACTCAAACTGGGCAAAATTATACTCAGTGTTCTAGATGTACTGGAGTACATGTGGGTACATAATATTGGCAATTCTGGTAGACAGGGACACAAAGACACAGAATCCCCAGCGAGGTTAGTGGTTGCGCTGTCTTGGCTAGATGCGATCGCATTTCCACATAAGTGGCGGTACTGGTGCAGACAACCCCGACTCCCAGACGTTCCACTGGAGGAGTAAACCCCTTTTTGCCATGGCGAGGAGAAAGTCGCAGCTACACTTGCCTTGCGTCCGCCTGCGCGGACTAGCATTATAAAGGGGGTGGCTAACCCAGATTTGGTATAAGTCACCTTTCCTTAATAAGTATTTACAATGATAAGATTTTAATAAAATTAACTTTTTAAAGATTTCAATAAAATAGCATTTTCTTTGATCCTTACTCTCAGAATCAATAGGTCAGCCGGGAAATAAATTTCCGGCTGATAGCTAAAGTCAGCTAAAGCTGACTAGACATTTTAACCCGTTTTAACGGGTTTTAGCTTTAAGCCGGAACTTGAGTTCACGGCTTAGTGCTTAACGATGTTAGTGAAACAAAATCAAATTTGATTTTTGTTAAAAATTATATCAAATCAATATTATCTGAATAACCTCTTGCTTAACTACTCCAATAGCATCAGAGTTTCCAGGTTGACAATTCTGACTCCCTCTCTTCTTTAGATCCCTTTCTTCCCACAGGGTAAACCAGCAAATGATTCGCTTTTTCTGCTCCAAAAGATGGCTCGGACGGTTCACAGGAAATCGCTCAACCTTTGAAAGGGGCGGGTTTAGTCGCATCCCTTGTGCAACCGAAAAAATAGTCGTAAAACCCGCCCCTACATGGCGCGTCTCTACAGATTGATCCAAAATAGTCCAAGCGACCCACTACGCCGTAAGATCTAAAACATGATCTATCAACCACCGCGCCCAACGATTCCTGAGAGTACCTGGCACCGTCCAATTGGACAGGGCTGGGAGAATCCCTATACTGTACGCTATGCCAGTAATCTGGATGATGGACCCTGGCATGGTATGCCTTTAGGTGGATTTGGCGCAGGTTGTTTGGGGCGATCGCCACGGGGAGATTTTAATCTATGGCATCTGGATGGGGGAGAACATACCTTTAAATCTTTGCCAGCTTGTCAGTTTAGCGTCTTTGAACAGCCAGAAAACCAAGACGCCCAAGCCTATGCCCTTTGCACCGAACCCCCAGAGGATGGCAGTCTGGGCAAATGGCAATGGTATCCCACGTCGCCTAATGTAGAGACGTTGCATGCAACGTCTCTACCAACGGGAACCTATCACGCCCTTTATCCTCGCAGTTGGTTTGTCTACGAGAATGTATTTCAAACGGAATTAACCTGCCAACAGTTCTCCCCGATTTGGGCAGATTGTTATCAGGAAAGCAGTTATCCGGTGGCGGTGTTTGAATGGACTGCCCATAATCCCACAGATCAGCCGATTACCTTAAGTATTATGCTCACCTGGCAGAATATGGTGGGCTGGTTTACTAATGCGATTAAGCATCCCCAAGTTCAGGTAAGGGATGATGGGAGTCCGGTTTACGAGTATCAACCCCGTTGGGGAAATAGTACCGGGAATTATAATCAATGGATTGTGGATAATTTTCGCGTGGGTTGTCTGTTAGATCGGGTGAGGTTGCGGGATGAGATTGAGGAAGGCGAAGGGCAACTCTGTTTTGCCACGGTGACGAATCCTAGTCAGGAGGTATTCTATCACTGTCGCTGGAACCCCACAGGCGATGGATCACAGGTGTGGAATACGTTTGCCAGTGACGGAAGTCTCAGTGATGTGCAAGATGAAACCCCCGCTGAACCCGGAGAACAAATTGGGGGTGCGATCGCGGTACGGGTGCGACTGCGCCCAGGTAGAACCCGGAAAATCCCCTTTATCCTCGCTTGGGATTTTCCTGTAACCGAGTTTTCGGCTGGGGTTAAATATTACCGCCGTTATACCGATTTCTTTGGGCGCACCGGGAATAATGCCTGGTCAATAGTTCGCACCGCCCTTAAACATTCTGACCTTTGGCAAGAGCGAATTTCATCTTGGCAAAATCCAATTTTACAGCGTCAGGATTTACCCAATTGGTTTAAAATGGCGCTGTTTAATGAACTGTATTTGTTATCGGCTGGAGGTACAATTTGGAGTGCGGCAAATGAGCGCAATCCGGTGGGACAATTTGGGGTGTTGGAATCCTTTGATTATCGTTGGTACGAAAGTTTAGATGTGCGGCTGTATGGGTCTTTTGCTCTAGCAATGTTGTGGTCGCGATTGGATAAAGCGGTACTGGAAGCCTTTGCCCAGGCAATTCCCACGAGTGATGATACACCGCGAATTATTGGATACAATCAAGCCACAGCAATTCGCAAAGCCGCTGATGCCACACCTCACGATTTAGGCGCAGCGAATGAACATCCGTGGGAGAAAACCAACTATACCAGTTATCAAGATTGTAATCAATGGAAAGATTTACCCTGTGATTTTGTCTTGCAGGTGTATCGGACTTTTGTATTTACGGGGTCAAAGGATATTGAATTTTTAGCCGAATGTTGGTCAGCCATTGTCAGGGCGCTGGCGTATCTGAAAACCTTTGATCACGATGGTGATGGGATTCCCGAAAACTCAGGCGCACCGGATCAGACGTTTGATGATTGGCAGTTGCAGGGAGTTAGTGCTTACTGTGGTGGACTATGGTTAGCCGCCTTAGAAGCCGGAAGCGCGATCGCCCAAATTCTCCTAGACAACTACACCTTGGTTTTTTCCATTAATCTACCTGATCCAGAGGTAATTCAACAAACCCTAAACGATTATCAGCAATGGCTACAACAGGCAAAACCGATTTATCAAGAAAAACTCTGGAATGGTCAATATTATCGCCTGGATAGCGACAGTGATTCCGATGTGGTGATGGCAGATCAACTTTGTGGTCAATTCTATGTAAAACTATTAGGATTACCGGATATTGTTCCCGCCGAATGCACCCAGTCGGCATTAAAAACGGTGTACGAGTCTTGTTTTTTAAAGTTCCATAATGCCCAATTTGGTGCAGCCAATGGCGTAAAACCCGATGGTTCTCCCGAATATCCCGATGCGACGCATCCCCTAGAGGTATGGACAGGAATTAATTTTGGACTAGCGGCATTTTTAATTCAATTGGGAATGAAGGATGAAGCATTAAAATTGACAGAAGCAGTAGTGAGACAAGTCTATGAAAATGGGTTACAATTCCGCACCCCGGAAGCGATTACACCTATTGGCACATTTCGGGCAGGTCATTATCTCCGGGCGATGGCAATTTGGAGCGTTTATTTAACCTTAAGCTGAAGTCCCCCGCATAAATTTACTACACAATTGTGTGGATGGGATGAGTACCCTGAGCTTTCTCGCATCGCGTCTCTACATTGCTCCCTCTGCTTCCCCTGCTTCCCCTGCTCCCCCTGCTCCCCCTGCTTTTAGGGCTTAAGTTGACACCAATGGGTTACCAAACCCCTGCCAATAGGCTTGGGGGAAATTGTTTAGTCATAGAAACGTCAATGTTCTGCCCAGTGGCGATCGCTATCCCACAGGGAAAGTAGATTTGGCTTGGGTTGAATTCTGATAACTGGTATACTGCTGACTACCTTACTCAACGTATTCGCGGGAGTCCCCAGGCTACTACGTTGAGCCTGGGGAGGGACAGCGGGACGCCGGAGGGACGGAGGCGTCCAACACATCTCCCCCTAAGCCGAGCATAACTTGCATGAACGTTTAAGCAATTTGATTTTCTTAAGAGAGAATTGTCCAATTCGTTTCCAATTGTGGTCGTATACTGATACATTTTTCGACTTGGTTGTTCGAGTATATCCACCAATCCAACCCCTGTAGGTCTGTCCCGCTTTTTCAGCTTGAACAAAGTCACCGGAACAAAACCCAAACGGTGTTATCGTTCCACCCTTGCGTTTTCGATATTGATTGGGGTTAGGTTTGTGGCTGTCGGGATTCTCGAAGTGAAGCTGACGCCTGTAAACATTGGGTCTAGCTATCACCTTGAAGGGGGCTACAGTGGCAACCACCTCACCATCCCAATAGCCGCCTCGTGCATTACTGGAATGCCATTCTTTCCACTTAACAAAATGACTAGCAGCCAGTGCTACACCATCATTGCTGTGAGTTTCTTCCACAGCTTTTGACTTGTCGGCTTTTTCCTTGGTCAGCTTTAGCCACTGCCTGAGATTGGAGGTTTGCCAGCCGTACTGAGTAGCTGTTGGCGCAAGCTTCTCAAGCCAGGACAACATGACTTTTTGACCTACCATTGCCGGACTAAAACCCTTGTCGCCACGAGCTTTTATGTACTCGTAAACAATGTGAGAGATAGGGAATAATCGCGTCGCTTCCTTGACAACCCGCAGTTCCAGTTGATGGTTAGCCCTGATACTAGGAGGCAGCTTCTTTTGGACTCTGTTGTCAAATCGTTTGGCTTTATGACACCGCTGGTCATAAGGCAGTTTGCGGTTAATTCTGCGTCCACGTCTAGCTCTTCTAAGTATCCGCCTTGCTGTCATCTTTTTGGTGACATTGGGAAACGGAAGAATCAAATGAAGTTTAAGCAAGGTAGCCTTGGAGCTTTGAAGCCCAATACCACTAAACAGTTTGCCAGGATCTATGCCAATAACCACATCTTGAGTTTTCTGTCCAGAGGGTTTATTGAGTAGCTGGATGGCAAAAATGTTCAGGTCATTGGGATAGATTCTTGCCTTCCCATCTTTCAGCCAACGTCTGGCTCTTGAGGGTTTGGTGGGCATTAACGGACACCCATCTGGTGAAATTACAGGTACTCGTTTTACAGTGAGCGAAGCCGAACTGTGCATAGGAGATAATCCTTACAAAAGTTACTTGTTCCTTACCGCCATTCCGATTAAGATGTCCCCTCTTAAGGCGACCCAATCAGGAGTCTTGCAGAGGGCTGAACTAGGAAAATATCCAACCGTGCGTACCCAATCGAAACTCAGAACTTAGTAAAAACTAAGTGCGGTAGACAACTTTTAGAGGAAGCTGACTCTTCCAAGCTCACGGTTCAACGAAGTAACCGTGAGTAGTTGACAACTATTACGCTATCCTTATAGTTAACATGATTGTCGGTACAACAGAAGCGGCTCAAATTTTAAATATCTCTACAGCTCGACTGCGAGTCCTGCTGCTCCAGGGCAGAGTGGAAGGGGCTTACAAGACCGGGACAATGTGGTTAATGCCTCTATTTAATGGCAAACCGCTGATTAAGCGAGGGAAAAGAGGTCCGGCTCCGCGTTGGCGCAATCCCCGAAAGCCAGCGCAAACGATTATTCACGTTAATTCACACAGAATTCGACAGAATCAAAAACATAACTCACATCAGCCGGTGATTACGGTGAAGAAGTGGTGCGACTCTGGGTCGCTGATTGGAGTAAAGGAACAGGCTCCCCAAAAGGGCAATCGGAATATCTATGGTCATGAAGTGGAAATACCGGGAGGATGCCGTGTTGTTTATCGTCCCGATAGTCCCAGATGTGGTGCTAAGGTTTGGATCGAAACGCTTTATGACGTCAGGGTGATTTCTTGGCAGGAAGACGGCTCTGGCTGACTTGCACCCAGTCGCGTTAAAGATAGCAGATAGACAGGAAACGTTTTCTTGATTAATTCGCGATCGCGCCCCCTGGGTGAGTCAGTATTGTTAAGGATATCAGCATTAATTCGCGATCGCGCTCCCTGGGTGTGTTAGATATTAGTAGCTAGCTTGCTGGTTCGCAACCAGAAGGGGAACAATTATTGACGTTATGGTTTAAATGCCGAACAGCTTAGATGTGCGGCAGAGTAAATGTTGTATTTTTTCTAGTACCATTTAATTAAAATAATGTCGCCCATATTTCAATAAAATTGACAAAGTTTAAAATTTATTAATATAAACAGAGAAAATTCGGCTTTCTGTATGAAGATTCAGTAAAGATGTCCTGTTGGCTCATTTTTCCTTGCCGATTACTCCTAATATAAATAACGGATAACGTTTGTGGCTTTCATTGAGTACACGGCTCATGGTGCATCAATCGCCATTCTCTTCAACGACTTCCCCGTCATTAGAAATAACGGGTTCTCGGCAATTCACGGCTTGGTTAACTGAGCAACATCTCAGTCTAGCTTTTACTACCTATCAAGCTGGGAAGGTATTTTTTATTGGAGTACAGCCAACGGGACAATTGTCAATCTTTGAGCGCACGTTTGAGCGGTGTATGGGGTTGTGTGTTCATGGCTCCACCCTTTATTTGAGTTCACTTTATCAGTTGTGGCGATTTGAAAATGTTCTAGAAGCGGGACAAGTTCACAACGGGTATGACTGTCTTTATGTGCCGCAAGTGGGTTATGTGACAGGGGACTTAGATGTCCATGATGTGGCGGTGGTTTATCCCCCCCTAACCCCCCCTTCAAAAGCTCACAAGGGTAGGTTTTTTAAGATGGGGGTTTAGGCAAGACAAGGAAGACAGGTAGACCAGTAGACAAGGAAGAGTGAGAACGAAAAATAGGGCGTTTCGGCTTTTAGAAGTTAGTTTGACCGAACCGAATTCTGTAC